>JAKSJK010000119.1 GCA_024398095.1 Bacteroidales bacterium | reverse complement strand
GCTGCAGTAATCTTCAAAAACCTGGAAGAAATCGCCCCAGAGGTGCCGGACATCGTAAGTCTCAACAACTTCTCATTCGCCGGCAGCGCATCATCCCTCTTCTTCTGGCTGGAAGTCTTCCTCCTCGGAGCGCTATGTTTTAAAGGAAACAAGTCAGCAAAGACTCTGCTCACAGTCATCTTGGTATACATCATTGCAGGCATTTTCATAAGCACCGGCGCCATGATAGTTGCCACCCTCGTGGACGGAAACATCCTCGACAACTTTACCGGCAGGCATTTCAACATTGCCGCAATTACTGCAATATGGCAGATAATCCTCAACGCAGCCATGCTGACAGCCATCTGGTTCAGATTCAAATCCTTAAAGGCATAAACCCATGGATTTCAACAGCACAAGACCTATATATCTGCAGATCTGCGACGAGATCTGCGAGAAGATTCTCTCCGGCGCACTGGCACCTGAAGACAGGATCGCATCGGTACGCGAATACGGTGCGGGGATAGGCGTCAACCCCAACACCGTAATGAGAAGTTATGAAAAACTGACCGGCGACGGAATTATTTACAACAAAAGAGGCATAGGCTACTTCGTAAGCCCTGATGCAGCTGAAAAGGTCCTGCAGGAGCAGAGGGAAGAATTCCTTCAGAACGAACTCCCGGGAATCATCAGAAAGATGCAGCTGCTGGGCATCGACCCTGCCGAAGTCCTCAAGGCATAAGAAGACCGGAACATGAGCATAATCGTAATATGCGCAGCCGTGGCGGCGATAGTTTCCATGGCAGCACTCTGAATAGATCAAAAAAGCGGTTTCAGCGAAACTGGAATCGCTTTTTTTCGTAGATTTGCAAGATACAAAAGAACATAACCATAAACACTTATGAAGAGGATATTCGCAATTGCAGCCTTTGCGGCCATATGCCTCAACCTCGCTGCACAGACGCCGAAGGACGTAAAGTTCAACTACACAGAAGCATCGGATCTCACACTCGTGGGCAAACTGATGCCTGGCAAGACAGCAAACCCATACCACAGGGTTGATACCACCCTCTACAAGGGATTCACCGCAACAGAGAACTTCCAGGTCAGGATGACCTCCGGAATGGGCTGCGTCTTCAAGACCAACGCCACAGCCATCAGCATCATCACCGAATACGGCCAGGTCAGCTACCCTGACAACACCAACGGATTCTCAGCCCGCGGATATGACCTCTATGTGCGCCAGGAGGGCAAATGGCTCTGGGCCGCATCCGGAGTAGCTTCCAGCAAGTCCCTCAGCAAGCCTCTCACCCTCATCTCCAATATGGACGGGAGCGAGAAGGAGTGCCTCCTCTACTTCCCTCTCTACAGCGAAGAATACTCCATAAAGATCGGTGTGGACGAAGGCAAGACCATAGAGAAGATCGAGAACCCGTTCCGCCACAGAATCGCAATCTGGGGCTCCAGCTACACCCACGGCTCCAGCACCAGCCGCGCCGGCATGGCCTACCCTGCACAGTTCAGCCGCGCCACCGGCCTGCAGATGCTCTCACTTGGCTGCAGCGGCCGCTGCCTCCTCCAGGACTACTACTGCACAGTGCTCTGCGACGTAGAGGCTGACGCATTCGTATTCGACTCATTCTCAAATCCTAAGGCAGACATGATCCAGGACAGGCTCGTGCCGTTCATCGACCGCATGATCGCCGCCCACCCGGGTGTGCCTATGATCTTCCAGCAGACCATCTACCGCGAGAAACGCAACTTCAACCAGGAAGAAAACTGGAAGGAGCAGGCCAAGATGGACATGGCTGCAAAGATCTTCAAGGAAATCAAATCCACCAAAGAAGGTAAGGAAAAATACAAGGATGTCTACTTCATCATTCCTGATGCGGTGGCAGAAAGCCACGAGGCAACCGTCGACGGCGTACATCCGGACAACTACGGCTACACCCTCTGGGAAAAATCAATTGAAAAGCAGATTCTCAAAATACTTAAGAAATACGGAATAAACTAAATCATGAAAAAACATCTGTGCTACACCGCTGCCGTAATTCTCGCGGCAGTCTCCTGCAACCAGAATCCGAAACTTCCGGCATACCTGGATGACAACAGTCCTATCGAAGAAAGGGTCGAAGACCTTCTCTCAAGGCTGACTGTTGAAGAAAAGGTAGCCATGACCCACGCCCAGTCCAAGTTCAGCAGTCCCGGCGTTCCGCGCCTCGGCATCCCCGACATCTGGTGTACCGACGGCCCTCACGGAATCCGTACCGATGTGCTCTGGGACGAATGGAATCAGGCCGGATGCACAAATGACTCCTGCACAGCCTTCCCTGCCCTGACCGCGCTGGCTGCCACATGGAACGAAGAACTTGCAGGACTCTACGGTGAAAGCATAGGTGAAGAAGCTTCCTTCCGCGGCAAGACAGTGCTGCTCGGCCCCGGCGTCAACATCAACAGGACCCCGCTCAACGGCCGCACCTTCGAGTATATGGGCGAAGACCCGTATCTTGCGTCACGGATGGTCGTGCCGTATGTGCAGGGCGTCCAGAAAAACGGCGTTGCCGCCTGCGTGAAGCACTACGCTCTCAACAACCAGGAAGCCAACAGGCACACCACCAACGTACATGTCGACGACCGCACCCTCTACGAGATATATCTGCCGGCATTCAAGGCCGCAGTACAGGAAGGTGGTGCATGGTCCATCATGGGCTCCTACAACCTCTACGACGGTCAGTGGAACTGCCACAACCAGCGCATGCTCTGTGACATCCTCAAGGGAGAATGGGGCTTCGACGGCGTGGTAATCTCAGACTGGGGCGGCGTACATAACACCGACCAGGCTGTAAAGCAGGGACTCGACCTCGAATACGGCTCCTGGACCAACGGTCTGACCATGGGCCGCAGCGACGCCTACAGTCTCTACTATCTGGCTGACAGATACCTCCAGGGTATACAGGACGGTACCTATGGCACCGAAGAACTCGATGACAAGGTACGACGCATCCTGCGCCTGCAGTACAGGACCAACCTCAGTTCCGAGCGCTCCAGGATTGCGAAGTTCACCTGCCCTGAGCACTACGCAGCGGCAAGACGCATCGGCGCGGAATCTATCGTCCTGCTGAAGAACGACAACATCCTTCCTCTCAATCTCGAGACAGCAAAGAAGGTACTCGTGGTCGGAGAGAACGCAGTGAAGATGATGACCGTGGGCGGAGGAAGCTCCAGCCTTAAGGTGAAGCACGAAATTTCGCCTCTCCAGGGCCTTCAGGAGCGTCTTGAAGGCATAGCAGAGGTCAGCTGGGAAAGAGGTTATGTCGGCGATGTGACCGGTAACTACAATGGTGTGAGCACCGGCCAGGATCTCAGCGAAAGCCGCAGCGCAGAGCAGCTCATTGCAGATGCGGTTGCAGCGGCCAAGGAGTCTGACTACGTGATTTTCATAGGCGGCCTCAACAAAGGACATCACCAGGACAGCGAAGGTGCCGACCGCAGGCAGTACGGACTGCCATACGGTCAGGACGCAGTCATCGAAGCCCTCGCCGAGGCTAATCCGAACCTCATAGTTGTGAACATGTCCGGCAACGCAGTCGCAATGCCATGGGTGGACAAGGTCCCTGCCATCATGCAGGACTGGTACCTCGGCAGCGAGCACGGTCGCTCCCTTGCGGATGTGCTCACCGGCGATGTGAATCCTTCCGGAAAACTGCCGATGACCTTCGCGACCACACTTGAGGACGGCCCTCTCAAGAGCGAGAAGCAATATCCAGGCGTAGACGAAGGCACCCGCCGCGCTTTCGACGGCAACGACAATGTCAAGATTCTCGACGAGTATTACACAGAGGGCATCTATGTGGGCTACAGATGGTTCCAGAAGCAGAATGTGGCTGTCACCTTCCCATTCGGCCACGGTCTGAGCTACACCACCTTCGACTACGGCCAGGCAAAGGCGCCTAAGGCCATGAAGTCCGGCAAGAGCATCAAGGTCTGTGTCCCTGTCACCAACACCGGCTCCCTTGCAGGCGCAGAGGTTGTCCAGCTCTATGTCTCCGATCCGGAGTGCAGCGTGGACAAGCCTGTACGCGAGCTCAAGGGCTTCAAGAAGGTATTCCTCCAGCCTGGCGAAACTGCCACTGTGGAGTTCACCGTCGACGAGGCTGCGCTCAGCTATTTTGATGCAGAGAAGCACCAGTGGGTGGCAGAGAAAGGCGAATACAAGCTCGAGATCGGCGCATCCTCAGAGGACATCAGGACTTCTGTCAGCTTCGAACTGAAATAACAGATGAAAGGAACCGCGACAGTCATAAAGCACACAGGCAGCCACTACCTGCTATCGGAACTCCCGTCATGGGAGCTCTTCCCTGCCGTGCTCAGGGGCAAGATACGCCTCAAGGGCAGCACCGCCACCAACCCGATCGCGGTCGGGGACATAGTGGACTACGAATACGACCAGACGCCCTCTCCAGAGTCGCCGGCTGCAATCGTAAGCGTCCATGAAAGAAGAAATTACGTCATAAGGCGTTCCACCAACCTGTCGCGCCAGAACCACATCATAGCTGCCAACCTGGACCAGGCAGTCATAATCTGCACCCTCTGGTTCCCGGAACTGAAGCTGCCGTTCCTGGACCGCATACTCGTGACCTGCGAGGTCTATAACGTCCCGGCTGTGATCGTACTCAACAAGGTGGATATGTACGGCAGCGAGGCGCCGGAAGAAATCGCTCATTTCAAGGAAATATACGAGGGCGCAGGCTACCGTGTGATCGAAACCTCTGCCCGCACAGGACAGGGCGTGGACGAACTCCGCAAGCTCTGTGCAGGCAAGGTAAGCCTCTTTTCCGGCGAGTCCGGGGTGGGCAAATCGTCCATGATACGTGCACTGGATCCGAAGCTCAATCCACGCACGGGAGAGATCTCCGACGTACACCTCCAGGGCAAGCACACCACCACCTTCTACGAGATGTTCGAATTCTCGCACCAGGACTGCCAGGGCTACATAATCGACACCCCTGGTATCCGAGGCTTCGGTCTGGTGGACCTTGAGAAAGAAGAGATTCCGCTCTACTTCCCGGAGATGCTGCGCGCTTCAGAGAACTGCCGTTTCACCCCTTGCACCCACACCCATGAGCCGGGCTGCGCAGTCAAGGCCGGCCTGGAAGATGGCACAATCAGCCCCGAACGCTACAACTCCTACCTCGGTATGATCGAGGATGTCGACGAGGGCAAGTACAGGTAGATGGGCATCAACAG
>JAKSJK010000118.1 GCA_024398095.1 Bacteroidales bacterium | reverse complement strand
ATCACGCGGCTCTGGAGAACCTTTGAATGGGCGGGAACGTCGTGGGTGAGCCACACGTTGCCGCCTATTATCGAATCGTGCCCGATGGTGACGCGTCCCAGTATTGATGCGTTTGAGTAGACGGTCACATTGTCCTCGAGTATAGGGTGACGCGGCAGGTTGACCGGCAGTCCGTTTGCGTCGTAATGGAAATTCTTGGCACCGAGGGTTACTCCCTGGTAGAGCATGACATGGTTTCCGATGATGCTGGTTTCGCCGATTACGACGCCTGTGCCGTGGTCGATTGCGAAATATTCACCTATCTGTGCCGCTGGGTGGATGTCTATTCCTGTCTGGCTGTGGGCGAGCTCGGAGATGATTCTTGGCAGAAGCGGCACATTCATACCGTAGAGGAAGTGGGCCACGCGGTAGTGTATCATGACCTTGACTGTGGGGTAGCTGAGGATGACTTCTGCGATGGATCCCACGGCCGGGTCGTTGGTTGCGACGGCTTCTACATCGGTGAGCAGCTTGCGCCTGAGTTCCGGAATCTCGGCCACCAGTGCGGCTGCAGTCGCGGCATTTCCAGTCTGGGCTGCAACTATGTCGGCAATGGTGCCCAAGGCGGTATTGCCCCCATAAACTTCAGGGAATATGGCGTTGCGCAGCAGCACCATCAGTCTGGTGACTTCTTCAGGCGAGGGGACTGTAAGCCCCTTTGGCAATGTTATGTCCTGCATGGTCTAGTCCTGGAATAATTCGGTTGAAAGATATCTCTCGCCTGTGTCCGGAAGCAGGGCGACGATGAGTTTTCCTGCGTTCTCTTCCTTGCGGGCGAGTTCTGCTGCTGCGTGGAAGGCGGCTCCGGATGATATGCCCACCAGGACTCCGCGCTGGCGTGCCAGGAAGCGGGCTGCCTTGAATGCGTCTTCATCGGCGACAGGGATGACGCAGTCTACGAATTCCGGCAGATAGGTTGCTGGAATGAAACCGGCTCCAATGCCCTGGATCTTGTGTTTTCCGGCCACTCCTGTGGTGATTACCGCAGAGGAGGCAGGTTCTACGCCGTAGACGCGGATTGCCGGGTTATGGGCCTTCAGGGCCTTTCCTGTGCCGCTGGCAGTGCCTCCGGTACCTATGCCTGCTACGAATATATCCACCTGACCTTCGGTGTCTTTCCAGATTTCCTGACCGGTTGTCTCGAAGTGCGCCTGGGGATTCGCCGGGTTGACGAACTGGCCGAGTATGACTGCACCGGGAATGGAATCTCTGAGCTCTTCTGCCTTCCTGATTGCACCGCTCATGCCTTCAGCTCCAGGGGTGAGAACGAGCTCAGCCCCATAGGCCGTGAGAAGGTTTCTGCGCTCGGCACTCATTGTGTCAGGCATGGTCAGTACCACCTTGTAGCCCTTGGATCTGCCTACCCATGCGAGACCGACTCCAGTGTTGCCGGAGGTCGGTTCGATGATGGTTGCACCAGACTTGAGACTGCCGTCTTTTTCGGCCTCTGAAATCATTGCGAGCGCGACTCTGTCCTTAGCGCTGCCGCCGGGGTTGAAGCTCTCCAGCTTTACAGCAATACGTGCTTTCTGTCCTTTCAGGCCGCTGATTTCAAGAAGGGGAGTGCGGCCTATGAGGTCTGTGAGATTATTGTAAATCATCTTCGTTTCAATTTTGTTTGCAATAATAGTGAATTATGTGCGGAAATACTTAAATTTGTTGAAAATACTTGTCTATGGAAACATTGAAAATAACCGCTTCGGCGGACAATCTCAACCTCTCTGTCGCTTATGTGGAACCGTCTTCGCAGCCGAAGGGAATCGTGCAGCTTGTACATGGGATGTGCGAGCACAAAGAGCGTTACTTCGACTTTATGAATTACTTGGCTGACAATGGATATGTCGTTGTAATTCACGATCATAGAGGACACGGTGCTTCCGTGCTGTCCATGGAGGACCTTGGCTATATGTACGACGGCGGCTGGCAGGCTATGGTTGAAGATGTGGAGGTCGTAAGGGCCTGGTCGGAAGGGAAGTGGCCGGGGCTGGAGAGGACTCTGTTCGGCCACAGCATGGGCTCGATGGTGGTCCGTTCCTATGTGAAACGGTATGATTCCCGCATAGACAGGCTTTTTGTGTGCGGATCCCCTAGCGCAAACCCTCTTGCCGGCTTCGGAAAGTTCCTGGCATCCTGCTTCATGAAGATAAAGGGTGGCCATTACCGTCCGAAGCTTTTGCAGAGCCTTTCATTCGATGCCTACAACAAACCGTTCGCTGCAGAAGGTTTTCCAAGCGCCTGGGTCTGCTCGGATCACGACGTCCTCGTGGAGTATCACCGCGATCCTCTCTGCCAGTTCATCTTTACAGCCAACGGATTCTATAATCTGATGGGTCTTATGCAGTATTGCTATTCTGCTGATAATTGGACTGTTGCAAATCCTCAATTGCCGATTCACTTCATCTCAGGGGAACTCGATCCATGCCGTACAAATGATAAGGCTCACCAGGCTTCAGTCGATCTGATCAAGCGTGTCGGTTACTTAAACGTGACAAGTGATATATATCCTGGCATGCGTCACGAGATCCTTAATGAAACAGGCAAATCCCGCGTCTGGGAGGATGTTCTTGCCCAGATCGCGCATCATTGATGCTGTGTAAAGATTGCTATTGTTTTTCTCGGGGCAAATTGTTAAATTTGTAGTTCATACGCGAATTTAACTAACGAACGAAGGAAACCAATGGCAAACGATAAGGTATACTTCTTTGACACGACACTCAGGGACGGCGAACAGGTCCCTGGCTGCCAGCTCAACACTATTGAAAAAATCCAGGTCGCCAAGACTCTAGAAGAACTCGGCGTGGATGTGATAGAAGCCGGATTCCCGATCTCCAGTCCAGGCGATTTCAATTCTGTCGTAGAAATATCCAAGGCTGTTACCTGGCCTACGATCTGTGCGCTTTCACGTGCAGTCGAAAAAGATATCGATGCTGCGGCGGAGGCTCTCAGATATGCCAAGCACGGCAGGATCCACACCGGTATCGGTACTTCCGACCTGCATATAAAGTATAAATTCAACAGCAACCGCGAGGAAATCATCGAGCGCGCCGTCAAGGCCGTGAAATATGCCCGCAGATTCGTTGACGACGTGGAGTTTTACGCCGAGGATGCGGGACGTACCGAGAACGAGTATCTCGCAAGGGTAGTCGAGGCTGTGATTGCTGCCGGCGCCACTGTTGTCAATATTCCTGACACAACCGGATACTGTCTTCCAGCCGAATACGGCTCCAAGATCAAATATCTCTGCGACCATGTCGACAATATCGACAAGGCCATCATATCAACTCATTGCCACAACGACCTTGGAATGGCAACAGCCAACACCATGGCCGGCATCCTGAATGGTGCCCGTCAGGTAGAGGTGACCATCAACGGAGTGGGCGAGAGGGCTGGTAACACCAGTCTCGAGGAGATTGCGATGATTCTCAAGAGCCACAAGGATCTGACAGTTCATTCCGACATCAACACCCGCAAGATCTATCCTGTAAGCCGCATGGTCAGCAATCTGATGAACATGCCGGTGCAGGCCAATAAGGCTATCGTGGGCAGGAATGCCTTTGCGCACTCTTCCGGTATCCACCAGGATGGCGTGCTCAAGAACGTGCAGACTTACGAGATCATCGACCCTAAGGACGTGGGCCTCGACGACAACAGCATCGTGCTGACCGCCAGGAGCGGCCGCGCAGCCCTCAAGTTCCGCCTCGAGGTGCTGGGTGTGACTGTGCCTGAGGAGAAGATAGACGACCTCTACCAGCAGTTCCTCAAACTGGCCGACCAGAAGAAGGAGATTCACGATGATGACCTGCTTGTGCTCGCGGGCGCCAACAAGGCAGCTCACCACCACATCAAGGTGGACTTCCTGCAGGTGACCAGCGGTATCGGCGTGCAGCCGGTGGCCAGTGTCGGGCTCGACATAGCCGGCGAGAAATTCGAGGCTGCGGCATCCGGCAACGGCCCAGTGGACGCTGCCATCAAGGCTGTGAAGCAGATCATACGTCGCAACACCGTTATCAAGGAATTCACCATCCAGAACATAAACAACGGCTCCGACGACGCTGCAAAGGTACATATGCAGGTCGAGTGCGACGGCAAGGTTACCTACGGCTTCGGAGTCAGCACCGACATCGTGGCGTCTTCACTGGATGCCTATCTCGATTGCATAAACAAGTTATAATTATATAAAATGAACACACTTTTTGACAAGATCTGGGACAGCCACGTCGTATCCCTTATCGACGACGGCCCGACCCAGCTTTACATCGACAGGCTCTACTGCCACGAGGTGACGACGCCTCAGGCATTCGACGGCCTGCGTGTCCGCGGCATACGCTGCTTCCGTCCGGAGAAGATTTTCTGCATGCCGGACCATAACACTCCGACCCACGACCAGGACAAGCCTATCGAGGATCCGGTAGGCAAGAAGCAGGTGGATGCTCTCGCAGCCAATGCCGCTGAATTCGGCCTCGCGCACTTCGGAATGAACACCCCTGACAATGGAATCATCCATGTCGTCGGTCCTGAAAAAGGTCTTTCTCTGCCAGGCATGACAATAGTCTGCGGAGACTCCCATACTTCCACCCACGGTGCAGTCGGTGCAGTCGCATTCGGCATCGGTACCAGCGAGGTGGAGATGGTGATGGCCTCTCAGTGCATTCTCCAGCAGAAGCCTAAATCAATGAGGATCAATGTCGAGGGTGAACTCGGCAAGGGCGTTACCGCCAAGGACGTGGCGCTTTACCTCATGATGAAGCTGACAACCTCAGGCGCAACCGGCTACTTTATCGAGTATGCAGGCAGCACCATCAGGAATATGTCCATGGAAGGACGTCTCACCCTCTGCAACCTTTCCATCGAGATGGGTGCCCGCGGCGGTTTCATCGCTCCGGACGAGACTACTTTCGAATATATCAAGGGCCGCGAATATGCTCCAAAGGGTGCCGATTGGGACAAGGCGGTGGCATACTGGAAGACTCTCAAGAGCGGCGACGACGCAGTGTTCGACAAGGAACTGACCTTCGACGCTGCAGACATCCAGCCAATGATCACCTATGGCACCAACCCTGGTATGGGCATGGCAATCACCGGCAGCATCCCTGCAGACGCAGCTCAGAAGGCTATGGACTATATGGGACTCAAACAGGGCGAGTGTCTCCTTGGCCACAAGGTCGATTACGTCTTCCTCGGCGCCTGCACCAACGGCCGTATAGAGGACTTCCGCGCCTTTGCATCTGTCGTAAAGGGCAGGCAGAAGGCTGCAGACGTGGTTGCATGGCTGGTTCC
>JAKSJK010000117.1 GCA_024398095.1 Bacteroidales bacterium | reverse complement strand
GGGATAACGTCCGGAGATCAGTATGAAAGACTCACCGGATGGTGGGTCTTTTTTATAACCTTTGATGGCTATGAAGAAACATCTGTGGAAATATATTCTCGTGCTTATTCTCGTTGTTGCGGTGAACGACGCGGCCTGTGTGCTGCTCGGACCGAGGCGCGGAGAGCTTGTGAGCGTGGCCGACAGGGAGGCTCTGAGAGCTGTCCTGCCATCCGGTGTGCGCCATGGTAATTCCGCGCGGTTGTTCTATGATTTCGACGCCATGGCTGAGGATCTGATCCAGGCCATAGATTCGTCGCTGAGCAGCATCGAGATAGCCTTTTTCCACTACGATGACGATTCCGTCGGGAAGTGTATTGCGGACCACCTGATCGAGCGTGCGCAGGCTGGGGTGCAGGTGCGCTTCATGTTTGACGGCGAGCATCTCGGCACGCCGACGCTATACCGTAAAATGTCTTCGGCCGGCATAGAGGTCTGCCGCTTCAATCCTATATATATACCGTGGCTGACGAGAAACGATTTTGCCCGCAACCATCAGAAAATCGTGGTGATAGACGGGCGTGTGTGCTACACTGGAGGCATGAATATAGCCGACCGGTATTCGTCAGGTATCGAAGGCAGGCCCTGGGTGGACATGTTCATGAGGATAGACGGTCCGGCTGCCTGTGCGATGAGGGAAGTATTCGCCGAGGACTGGCTCTACGCCTGCGGAGAGCGGCTCGATCTTGCCACCTTTGGCTGTCCGGTCGCGCAGGGAGAGGTTTTGGATGATGCTGAGATACTCGCTTCCGGCGCTCTGGGTGACGGTCCTGCCATTCTCGAACGTTACTGTGAATTACTTGACAGGGCCGAGGACTATGCCTATTTCGAGTCTCCGTATTTCATTCCGGCCGAGCCCCTTTTGGACGCGATGAAGCGTGCGGCAGGCAGGGGAGTGGACGTACGCGTGATCTATCCTGACAAGTGCGATCTGGGCTGTGCTTTGGACCTCTGCTCCGATTCCTTTGTGGCGGAGGCTCTGGAAGCCGGAATCAAGGTCGGGCACTATGCCCCTGGCTTTCTCCATGCCAAACTATTCGTGACGGATGATGTCGCATGCGTCGGCTCCACCAATCTTGACAGTTGCAGCCTTTACCGCTATCTGGAGATGATGGTTTTTATCAGCGACCCGGCTTTTGCCGCCTCTCTGGCTGCTCATTTCCACTCGGATGAAGCCTTTGTGACCTATCTTGATTCCATAGGATGGAGCCAGCGTCCGGCCTTGGACAGAATGGGCGAGAAAGTCTGCCGTACGTTGCGTGGCATTCTTTGATGTACTTGTAAAAATGACTAACTTCGCAGGTATGAACTTCAGTGATTATCTCAGCCTTTATTGGCATTCCTGGATCTCCGAGGCCAGTCTCCTGCTTGTAGTAAGCATCATTCTCTTTGCCAACTGGAAACGCATTTCCAGGATGGCTGCTTCCCATATGATATTGGCTGCGGCCCTGATCTGGACCGCCGGATTGGTTCTTTATTCCATCGGCTTCGCCTATGAGGGCTCTGGGAAGTCACTTCTGTCTTTTCTGCCGCGTGCCGCCCTGGCTTCTGCGGAGATGTTCCTCTCCAACAATGAACTCATCGAGGTTTCCCATTATTATAAGGAAGACGGACTGTACATGGTCTGCTTCTCGCTGGTTCACTTTGCCGCGGTCTGCCTCAGTGCCATAGTCATACTCAATACGGTCGGCTTCAGGATAAAGCATTATTTCATGATGCTGCTGGAGTCGCATGGAGCCCGCCGCAAGGGAGGTGACACATATTTCTTCTGGGACATCAATACGAATGGGCTTACAATGGCTGCGGACATACGCCGCAACTTTCCTGAAGCAAGGATCATATTCATCAGACCGACTTCCGAATCGTCGGTAGGCGAAAGGCTGGAGATGTCTGACATGGTCGGGAAGGGCTCGATGACAAGGCATATGGCCATTACCCGATCCATCGACAGTATCAAGGATGCTGTTGTACTGTATTCATCAGACGACATGGCGACCTGCCTGCGCCGGAGGAACATGCGCAGAATCATAGCTTTTTCGTCATCTCTCAGTTTCTTCTTCTTCGGGAAGGATGAAAAATCCAATCTGACGAATGCCTCCATGGTTTATGATTCAGATGCCTTTTCACACAGGGAAAACCTGCCGGTGAACATCTACACCAGCAATACTCTTGGCGGCACCAGCAAGGTCCTGGAGGAGCATATATCAAAGGGAAGGGCTGCCGGCAGGAAAATCGGCTGGAAGTTCATCGACCAGTCCTATCTTGCCGTCGCATCCATCCGCAGACGTCCTGAGCTGCATCCTGTGCACTGTCTGCCGACCCCTGCCGTCGATGGCTGTGTCGACAGTCCGTTCTGCGCCATGACTATCGGCTTCGGTGCGACCGGACATGAGCTGTATTCCTTCTTTAACGAGTTCTCGTCCTTTGTGACTTCCGAGGGAAAGCCTACACCGAAGAACCTCATCGTGGTGGATAAGGACATCAATACGACTGCGGGACCGCTTTGCATCTCCTCGCCAGGCATCTTCCACACGGACAGTGTCAGGATGATAGAGGAGGAAGCCGGTACCGTGCAGTTCTGGAGGGCGATCAAGCAGTACGCTGCCAACATCAACTGCATAGGCGTCGCCCTTGGCGATGACGATCTGGATGTGAAGATTACAATGGAACTGTACAGGGCGATTCTTCAGTACAGCGAGACGACTCCAAAGAATGTGAAGATCTTCCTGCGTGTCTATTCCCAGGACAATGAGCCTGACATCATGCGATTCGCAGGCGATTACAATGCCCATAAGGAAAGCACTGGCATAGAGATCATCCCGTTCGGCAGCATCACGGATATCTATAGCTGCGATGTGGTCATGGAAAAGGACGTCCTCAAGGCGGCCCGTCAGCTGAACTACCGTATCGGTGTCCTGCGCGGACTCAATGATGGCATCGGTGAGGTTGAGGCTTGGCAGAGGGATTTCGACATCAGAAGGCACCTTGACACCTACAAGTCCCTTCCGCTGGCAATCGATGAGATCACCAGGAAAGTCATCCAGCTCCATCATAGCTCCCTGTTCATCGGCAGCGTGCTGGCGCTGGCCGGCGTGGATCCTGCAGACAAGGATATGTTAAGGCGCTATGAGGAACTTTCGTCTGGCCGCAGCCTCGGCAGTACGACCTATCCAGGCGCAGACAGCAAGACCCAGGAGTTGATGGACACGCTGGCCAGGACTGTCTATGAGCGTATGGTTACATCGCATTGGCTGATGGGTTACAGGCCGGCCGACATGGAATATATCAAGATGGAGCCGGTGGAGTCGTCAAGGCAGAAGCTGACACCTCTGGTCAAGGCATGGGAAGATGCTGAGCCGGAGGTCAGACTCATGGCCTATACTCTTGTGGATACAGGTTTCGCAATCGCTCTTGGCGGGACTGAATAGCCGGATGTGTTCCCCTACATGCCTGGAAGGGCGTTGAAGAGGGGTACCAGGATGGATGTGACTATGCCCATGAGGACTATGCACAATCCGCTTACAGCTCCTTCGATTGCACCCAGCTCGATTGCCCGTCCTGTGCCTATCCCGTGCGATGCGCAGCCCATGGCGACACCTTTTGCAACAGGATCGGTGATCTTGAGAAGTTTCAGAAAGCCCGGGACGAGCACAGCGCCGAGAATTCCTGTTATCACCACGGATATGGCAGCGAGGGAACTGCTGCCGCCAATCATTCCTGTGATGTCCATCGCGATCGGGGTGGTGACTGATTTTGCTTCCAGGGACTTAATGAACTCCTGAGGGCAGCCCATCAAGCGTCCCAGTGCCCAGACTCCCACTACTCCTACCAGACTTCCCGTGAAGACAGCGGAAAGTATTGCCGCAAGATTCTTCTTCACAATGTCCAGGTTATCGTACAGCATCAGGGCAAGGGCAACTACGCTTGGGCCGAGCAGAAAATCAAGTATCCTGTTTCCGTTCCTGTAGTCCCGGTATGGTATGTCGAAGAGGAACAGCACCGCGATGATGACGACCATTGCCGTGATGAATGGATGCAGGACGGAGATCTTGCTGGATTTCTGGAAGAACACTCCTAGAAGGTACGATGCCAGTGTCAGGAGCAGCATCGCCGGCATTCCTGTGATGATGTCTGTCATTTTCTCTTCTTTTGTGAAACAATCTGTACCGCCCATCCGGAAGCTGCCAGCACCATCAGCCATCCGGCGAAGACGATGACAATCCATGGGATCAGGTTCGTTTTGATGAGTCCCCACTGTTCAACAATACCGATAGCCGCGGGAATGAACATCACCGTCATGTTTTTAGTGAGGAAGTCGGATGCGCTGCGTATCCATTCCGGACGGATGATCTTCATGCAAAGGGCTGCAAACAGCAGTACCATGCCGATCACGCTGCCGGGTATGAAGTGTCCTGTCAGAGACGAAATTATATCTCCTGCCAGCAGGAAAAATAGAATTATTGCGAAGCCTATGATGCCCATGCTTACATTTTTTGCGGGCGCAAAAATACGAAAAATGATTGAGCTGTTCAACCGGATGCGTCGGATATCCCAAAAATGACTATATTCGTGGCAGATAACAGACTTACCCAACTAAACTATTAAACTTTATATATGCTCAAAAGAATCCTTTATACTCTGGCTTTGCTGTGCTGCATCTTTGCGGCAAGCCCTGCGAAGGCTCAGATCATGCCTTCTGCGGACACTTCCGGGTCCGTTGTTTCATGCGTTCCGACCGAGGTATATATGTCCCGGGTTGCTGCACAGGAAAAGGCTGATCGCCAGTACAAGGCCGGCAAGGCGCTTCTTATCACTGGTGGTGCGCTGACTGTCAGCGGCGTGGCTCTGTACACAGGCGGACTGCTCTGCATGGGAGAGGGCGGTCCGCTGCCAAGCACCATGACCATATCCGGTGTTACCTGTGCGGGCCTTTCTGTGGGCTGCTACATCGCCGGTTCCATCCTCTACTGCAAGGGCAAGAGGTCCCAGATTCGGGCTGTCCCGGGAGGACTTGCGCTAAGGTTTTGAGTTTCAAATAAATAATTGATACTAATCCTCCAGTTTGAAGCCGATGTCCTCCATCATATCGACATAAACATATTTTATTGTTGATCTAAAGAATATAAGTTTGGCGGTGTATTTGGCGGTGTATTTGGCGGTGTAAAAATTTTTCTGTAAATTTGAGTTATGAAAGAAAGACTCAAATACGATAAGATTTCGGAGCCACAAAAGGCCCAGAAAGCTCAGTTATGGAAGACCGCTATCGGACTGCAGGCTGTCGATGGTTTGCAGACATCGGACTATCTCATAGGTGTCGCAAAAC
>JAKSJK010000116.1 GCA_024398095.1 Bacteroidales bacterium | reverse complement strand
GAGGTCATCGACAAGATCGCCGCAGTGCAGACAGACCGCTTCGACCGTCCTGAGCGCGACGTCGTCATCCTCAGCGTAACCCCTGTGAAGCAGTAGGCATCCCAACTCCATGGAAAATCCCCTTCGCCGGATAGACACCATCTTTATTGACGCGGACGACACCCTCTGGGACAACGAGGACTGGTTCCGTGCCGCTGAAGCTAAGTTTGCCGCCCTCCTCGCACCACATGCGAAGGTCGAGGACGTGCAGCAGGTGCTGTGGGCCAAGCAGGAAGAAAACATACCTCTCTTCGGCTATGGATCGAAGACCTATTTCATAGGAATGGTCGATGTCGCCATAGAACTGTGCGGCGGCAGCCTGCCCGAAGGGATATATCACGAAATAAAGAAGATAATAACAGAACTCGCCTTCCACCAACTGCACATCTACGATGGTGTTGAAGCTGCGCTGGCCGAACTTTCGTCCCGCCATAGACTGATTCTGGCAACCAAAGGCGACGCTAACGAGCAGCTGGACAAGCTCGAGCGTTCCGGTCTGAGCCGTTACTTCTTTACTGCCGAGGTCATGAAGCAGAAGGACGAGGAGGATTACCTCGTTCTATGCCGCAAATACGGTGTCAAGCCCGAGGATTTCGTCATGGTGGGCAACTCCGTCCGCTCGGATATCATTCCGCCTCTGAACATCGGCGGCCATGCTGTCTTCATCCCTCACGAGATTGTCTGGACACACGAACTGGCAGACAAGCCAGAATCAGAACGGCTTATCGAAATTGCGGACTTTGCTGAATTGACTTCGATCCTGTAGAATTGCGCCTGGCATTCTGCCGGGCGTTTTTCATATCAGCATGATGATCTGTGCGGCGAGGACCCTCACGAACATGGAGAGAGGGTAGACGGTGGCGTATGCCTCGGAAGACTCCTTGTCATCGGTGACAGTGTCTGCGTAGGTGAGAGCCATCGGGTTGGCCATCATTGCGCAGAGCATGCCGGCGTTCTGGGCGTAATCCAGCTTCAGCACCTGCTTTGAGAAGATAGCCAGCAGGAGTACCGGAACGATGGCGGTGAAGAGGCTGATGCCCACCCACATGAGGCCCTTGAGGCAGAATACGGTCTCGAAGAAATTTCCGCCGGCACTGAAGCCAAGGCAGGCCAGGTAGACAACGATGCCGAACTGGCGCAGCATCAGGTTGGCGCTGCGGGTTGTGTAGGTGGAAAGGTGAATGCGCGGCCCGAAGGCACCCATCAGGATTCCGACGATGATAGGACCGCCGGCGATTCCGAGCTTGAGAGGGGTGCTCATACCCGGAAGTGCGAGCGGAATTGCTCCCAGAATCACACCGAGTGCCATTCCGATGAAGATGGAAATCAGATTCGGGGTGTTCAGGGTCTTTTCCTCATTGCCGAGGATCTCGCCGACTTTTGAGATGGCATTTGCCTCACCCACAACGGTCAGGCGGTCGCCCAGCTGAAGCCTCAGGTTCGCTGCCGCGAGAATCTCGATGCCGGCGCGGTTGATTCGGGTGATGTTGATTCCGAACTGGTTGCGCAGGTGCAGAGAGCCGAGTTTCACTCCGTTGTATTCCTTCCTGGTGACGAGAATGTGCTTTGAGACGAGCTTGCTGTTGTCGATCGCGTCCCAGTTGATGTCAGGGCGGTTCCAGTCAGTGTTTTCCTTGTCACCAAAGAGGAGGTTGAGAGCCGTGACATCGTCTTTTTTGGAGACCAGCAGCAGGTGGTCGTCCATCCTGAGTTCGGTGCTGCCATCAGGGATGGTCACCTTTCCGTCGCGCCAGATTCTGGTCACGATGAAGTGGTGTCCGGACTGTTCGCTGAGTTCGCTGAGCTTCTTGCCTGCCACTGCCGGGTTGCTTACATGGAACTCGGCCACAAAGGTATTGATGGTCTGGTCGGGCGGCGTGCAGAGCTCTTTTTTGCCGTAGATGGCCTTCATCACGATGAGCGACACAAGTACTCCGAGCACACCGAAAGGATAGCCCACAGCGCAGGCGGTGGCCATTTCGTTGGCCTGGTCAAGACTGCCGGGCTCCACATCCAGAAGTGCCTGCTGGGCGGCGCCGAGGGCTGGTGTGTTAGTCACGGAGCCGCAGAGCACGCCCATCGCATCCGGCAGGCTGATGCCATTGACGAATACGAAAGCGAGGCCGGTAACGGTGGTGAGGGCTATGCCCAGAAAGCCTAGGACATTGAGTTTTATGCCTCCCTTGCGAAGGGAGGTGAAGAAACCGGGCCCTACCTGGACTCCAAGTGTGTAGACGAAGAGGATGAGACCGAAATTCTGGGCCAGGAGCACCATCTGCGTGTCGACCGAGACATCTATTTTGTGGACTATGTGTCCCATGAGGATGCCTGCGAAGAACACGAAGGTCACGCCGAGGCTGACGCCTTTGATCCTGATCTGGCCGAAGGCGAGTCCGACCGCGCATATTATGGAAAGAAATATCACCGCCTGCAGTACGCTCGGCTGGGTGAACAGTTCTATAAACCAGTGCATATCAATATATAATCATTCCTATGACTCCGGCAGCCACGATTACGAGAATCGGACTGACCTTGGTCCACATGGTGAGTGCAAAGGCCGCCGCGAACAGCACCCAGCTGGTCCAGTGGCCGAAATTCTCTTCTATCAGCGACAGGCTTATGCCGCCGTCGAAGCTGACATTGAATATAAGTATGAGGGCTGCGGCTCCGATCAGTCCGACGACGGCCGGACGCAGGCCGGACATGACACCCTTGAAGACGCCGTTGCTGCTCAGTTTCGTATATACCCTTACAATTATCAGCATGATCAGGAACGACGGCAACACTACTGCGACGGTCGAGCAGCAGGAGCCTAGAATGCTCAGAAACTGTCCGCCGCCTGCATTCTGTATGGCTGTGTAGCCCACATAGGTCGCGCTGTTGATGCCTATCGGGCCCGGCGTCATCTGAGAGATGCCGACGATGTCCGTGAACTGCGCTTCGGTCAGCCATCCGTGTCCAACTGCCTGTCCTTCGATGAGGGAGAGCATGGCATAGCCTCCGCCGATGGTGAAGAGGCCGATGAGGAAGAAGCTCGAGAAAAGCTCCATGTAGATGTTCAGCAGATCAGCCATTCCTTTTCCTCCTCTTATCCGCCCACAGGCTCACGGCGAGGGCCAGAACTATCGTTACGAGCAATATATAGATAGGTGAGACCTTCAGGAAGGCGACCAGCAGCATTGCAGCTATGGTCATCAGCCAGGCCCACCAGGTCTTGTTCGCTTCACGCGCCATCTTTACCATCGGGACCGCTATGAGGGCGACTACGGCCGGGCGGATGCCCATGAAGGCCTTGTTGACCCAGATGTTGTCCTGGAAGTTTGTGAAGAACATCGCGATGGCGAGGATGATCAGAAAAGGCGGCAGGCAGCTGCCCAGAGTGGCGATGAGCGCACCGGGGAATCTGCGTATGCGGTAACCTGCAAAGATGGACATGTTTACGGCGAGAAGGCCCGGTGCCGTCTGGGCGAGGGCGAGTATGTCCGGAAATTCATCGTTGCCGATCCATCCCCGTCTGGTCACCTCGTCGCGGATGATGGGAACCATGGCATAGCCTCCGCCGATGGTGAATGCACCTATCTTCGCGAAGACGGCAAACATCTCCCATAGGGAGGCCTCTTTTCTTGTATTCTTTGCCATTGCGGCTGCAAAGGTAGCATTTACTGCGAAATATTGGTTATCTTCGCATTTCAATCAACAGATATGGATAAAAGATATTTATATGTGTGCATCGTCGCCCTGGCGGCCATCCTTCCTCTGACTTCATGTTCGAAGAAGCTGCAGCCGAAAACGATGCGTATGCTCGCAAGTGCCGAGGGCCTGGCGACCAAAGCTTCTTTGGACCTGAATGGTGGAGCGGCATGGCGCCCATTTGAATCTATAAGTGTCTTCGGCAGCAATCCCTCTTGTGCCCGTTTTACCTACTCCGGCTCCTCTCTGAGCAAGACTGCGTATTTCGACGGGGCCGTTGCGGTTGAAGATGGTGTGGCTGTGCTGGGACTTTCTCCCTATGATGTGAAAGCCTCCAGGAAGGATGACGCCCTCCTGCTGGATCTGCCGTCTGTGCAGGAAGTGCCGGGAGGGGCCGTCAATGAGCTCCTCTTCCGTCAGGCTGCGTCTGCCGTCGGACAGACTATGGCTTTCCACCAGGTGTTCTCCGGGATTTGCTTCAGCCTGGATGCGTCCAATGTGAAGTACCTGACAATAGAAGGCAATGCCGGTGAAACCCTTGCGGGCGGACTTTCCGTCTCGTTCGATGCCGGTATTCCTGTCTGCACTGTTGTGCGCGGGGAGAAGAGTGTTGTCGTGAAACCTGCTTCCGGCAACACCTTCCAGGCCGGTCTTTCTTACGCTGTTGCTCTGGCTCCACAGGTCCTGAAGTCGGGAATCACTGTCGTCCTGCAGACGCTCAGCGGCAGCCGTACGGTCAGGCTGGATCGGGAATTGGACCTGGCAAGGGGACGGCTTTGCCGCATCGACAGAATGGATGCGGATGGCGGGGGAGCGCAGAAGGCCGGGATTACGGAGATGGTCGAAAAGGGCCAGCCTTTCGAGCTTGAGGCCGAATTCATAGGCCATGTGATGGAGGTGGACGACTGCTATGTGGCGCAGGGGGCCGCTTCTGACGGCAAGAATGCCTATTTCGTGCTTCGCAACTCTTCCGATAACGGAGCAGTGATTCTTAAATATTCCCTCTCGCCGTTCAAGGTCCTGGATTGCAGCGAGAGGTTTGACGGCGGCCATTGCAACGACCTTACCTATAATGACAAGACGGGGAAAGTCATCCTTGCCCACGGCCAGACCCAGGGCAAGATTCTGACTATGATCGACGCCCAGACCCTGAGGGTGGAGGGGAATGTCGACATCACTGTCGGCTCCGGGGCCATTACCTACAATGCTTCCCGCGACCGTTATGCAATCAGCCAGGGCGGCACCACCTTGCATTTCGCCGATGGCAGTCTCAAGGCGCTGAGTTCCCACACCCGTACGGACAAGACCGGCTACACGGCCCAGGGAATGGGTTCGGACGACAAGTTCATCTATTTCCCTATGAGCGGCAGCGGCGACAACAAACTTGTGGTGTATGACTGGGATGCCAGATATATCATGACTCTTACAGTGCCGCTTGCCATGGAGTCCGAAAGCATGTTCAGCGTGAACGGCGAACACTATGTCTGCTTCTACTGCGGTGGCTCGAAAAAGGGTGCAGATCTCTATCGGATCTTGCCGAAATAAGGTGTTTGACGGAATTTGTTGAAAAAATGTTAAAAAAATTTGGTGGATAAAAAATTATGTCTACCTTTGCAGTCCGTTTGAGACAAAACGG
>JAKSJK010000115.1 GCA_024398095.1 Bacteroidales bacterium | reverse complement strand
TTGCCGTCCTTGTCCATGGTACCGAGGTCACCTGTGTGGAGATAGCCGTCATCGGTGAATGCATTTGCAGAAGCCTCAGGATTGTTGAAATAGCCCATGCAGATGTTGGCGCCCTTTGCCTGGATCTCGCCAGGAACATGCTCCGGATCTTCTGAATCGATACGTACATGAGCGGAATCGACGCTCTTGCCGCAAGAGCCCGGAAGGAACTTCCAAGGATACTCATAAGCAAGAAGAGGAGCAGCCTCGGTCATACCGTAACCTACAGTGTAAGGAAGCTTCATGCTTCTGAAAACCTTCTCCACATCCGGGTTGAGGGCAGCACCGCCCATGATGAACTGCTTTACCTTGCCGCCGAAAGCAGAAAGGAGTTTCTTGCGGACAACGCCGTAGAGGATATTGTTGATGCCAGGGATAGCGAGGAGGACCTTCATTGCAGGCTTCGAAAGTACCGGCTTGAGGGATGACTTGTAGACCTTCTCCATCACGAGTGGTACAGTGATCACCAGGTAAGGCTTCACATCGGCCACAGCCTTCAGGAGGGTTGATGCAGCAGGAGCCTTTCCGAGGAAATTCACATTCACACCGCAGCATACCGGATACATGAACTCGATGACAAGACCGTATATATGGCCCATCGGGAGCATGGAAACTATGCTGTCTTCAGTAGAAGCCGGAATATGTCTGATAGCGAAGTCGATAGATGCACTGATATTCTCGTAGCTGAGCATCACACCCTTAGGGCTGCTGGTTGTGCCGGAAGTGTAGTTGATCAGGGCAAGGTCCTTCCAGTTATCGCTAGGATACTTCACATTCTCAGAGGTGAAGCCGTTCGGATATTTCTCCGCAAAAGCGGCCTCAACCGACTCGTAAGCAGCCTTGATCTCGTCATCAGCGAAAAGAATGCTGTAGTCATTGTTGCTGATGGCGCAACGGATCTTCGGCATCGCCTCCTTGTTCATCTTCTGCCAGAGTTCGGTGTCGGCAAAGATCACAGTACTCTCGGAATGGTCGGTCAGGTTGCTTGCTGCATCCGGAGTAAACTCGGAGAGAAGAGGCACCACTACGGTTTCATAAGTATTGATTGCAAGGAAAGAAACTGCCCAGCGAGCTGAGTTGGCAGCGAAAAGCGTAACCTTGTCACCCTTCTTGAGACCGATCTTGTCAAAAAAGATATGGAACTTCTCGATCTGGGTTGCAAGTTCGCCATAAGTGAATGACTCACCGTTCCAGTTGCAGACTGCCTGGGCATTCCAGCCCGTCTTCATTGTCTGGCTGAGTTGGTCGAAATAATGTATCATAGGTTCTGTTGGTTTACTTGTTATTTATGCAAATATAGGTATAAAACGGCAATATATGACAAATAGGATATTATTTATGTCGAAAAAGTAGTAAATAAGTTATTATTTGTGGAAATATAGTCTATTTTTCTTAACTTTATAACAACCAATTTTCAAAACAGGAGGTTATTATGGATATCACAATCAAATCCCTTAAGTTTGACGCAGACGCCAAACTGATCGCTTTCATCGAGAAGAAGGTCGCAAGGCTGGAAAAATTCCACGGTGGACAGACTGATGTAGAGGTAATCCTCTCCCTGGTCAACGACACGGCAAACAAGGCAGTGAAGCTCAAGCTCCACACTCCTGGAGAATCGCACATCATCGAGAGGAACTCCTCAAGCTTCGAGGATGCTGTCACAACCTGTGTCGACATCATGAAGGAGAAACTGACCAGATCCAAGGAAAAGACTCTCGAGAAGTAATGAGACTTGTAATTCAAAGAGTCAGCGAGGCTTCCGTCACAATCGGCGGAAGCCTCTTTTCAGCGATCGGACACGGTCTGCTGATATTGGTAGGCGTCGAGAACGGAGACACCGAAGACGACGCGGTGTGGCTGGCAAACAAGACTTCCTGCATGCGCATATTTGAAGACGCGGACGGAGTCATGAACCGCAGCGTTGTGGATGTGGAAGGAGAACTTCTCGCGGTATCGCAGTTCACCCTGACCGCTTCCACGAAGAAAGGGAACAGGCCTTCATACATACGCGCTGCAGGTCACGACCTTGCAATACCTTTATATGACAGGTACTGCGAGCTGCTCTCCCAGGCAGCCGGACGACCTGTGCAGAAAGGAGTGTTCGGAGCAGACATGAAGGTACGCCTTCTGAATGACGGTCCGGTAACCATCATAATCGACAGCAGACTCAAAGAATAAGAATGGCCGCTCGACTGAGCGGCCATTCGTTTATTTCATAGACACGTCGATGAAACGCGGTGCGTGGTCGGACATCGGCAAGGTGAACCGTGTGTGCACAATCCAGTAGTCGCGGACAGTCGCCGTTGTGCCGCAGTTCTTGAACCAGATATGGTCGATTGCAGTGGTGCCGTTCTTGGTTGGATCGGCCTGATCCGCAGTCTCCGGAGCGAAGCCGGACTCGCTGCATGCGTGGTATCCCCTGCTGCCATCCTTATGGTTCACAGCATCCTGAGCCGCGGATTTGTAACCGTCATTTATGTAAGCCTTCATCGCATCGGAGGAAAGGTTGCAGTTCATGTCGCCCATTACAAACACCGGGACATCGTAGCTGATAAGCCACTCCTGCACCTTCTTCAAGATCATGTTGGACTGGTCCAGGCGTGCCTGGTTGCTGCCGGCCGCCGCACTCTCAGATTTCCACCAGAGGTGGGTGCAGACCACGATGAAGTCCTTCATGGAAGCCTTATGATTGAACAGGGCAATGGTGTAGGACTTGCTGTTGCTGTTGCTCCACGGGGATGGGAACAGGACATATTCAGCCTTCTTGACACTCACCTTCTGAGGATCATAGAAAAGAGGTGTAAAACTCCATGATGAAGAAGAAGTGGTGACCTGAGCGAACTGAGGCGTTACATACTTGATAAATTCAGTATTCATCTTGGAAGAATACTCCTGCAATCCGAACACATCCGGTGCAGTAGCCTTTATCACAGCACCGAAGTCCATTGCTCTGTTTGCATTGCGCGGGTCATAAAGCAGCCCATTTTCGCTGTAGAAGGCCGCCGGAATGGTGGTTGCGTCATACTGCCAGATGTTCCAGTCGAAGATCCTGAGGTTAGTACCGGCGCTCAACTCGAAGACCTGGGTCCTGCGGCAGTTGCCAGACAAGCTCTCAGAAGAGAATGGCTCCTTCCTGGCAATGTAAGAATCCCTGAGAGTGTTTGCGGCAGCCTTGAGTCCCCAGCTGTTCTGAGCCTGGAGCATAAGTTTGCCGTTTTCATAACTGATCTGCCAATCGAAGATATCCCCGCGTGCAGATGAGTAATACTCTTTGTTGCCTTCGCGGCCGCAGTTTCCAACCAGTATCTCCTTTTCCTTCACCGGAGTGCTGCTCTTTGCCACATTGAGGACATAGCCGATACTTTTCAGGGCGGTGCGGAGGTCCAGGGCAGCCTGATAGGAAGCATTGTCTTCCTCGTCGGGATTATAAACGATAGTGAAATCTGCCGGGTTCAAGCCTGCGATCGAGAAACCCTCTACAGCCGGTCCCGGACCCGGGACAGGATCAGGGATAGGTTTTTCTCCGCACGCCGCAGTCGCAAACGCCACAGTCATCAGCAGCAATATCCTTTTCATGATTATTCGTTTTTTGTCTGTTCTTCGTCTTTCTTCTGGTTGCCGGTGTAAAGGAATCGGCGGATCTTGTTTGTGGCTGTCTTCACGAAAGGTTCCTTCTGTATCTCGACATCTGCAACCTTGGAGTTGCTGTTGACCTTGGAATTGACATACTCCATAATGGACTTGCGGTGTTTCTCCAGATCCTCCAGGAACTTGTCAGTGCTTTCCAGATTCCAGTCGAGCACATTCTCATTGAGCTGTACGAGTGCAACCAGACGGCCGTCGCGCTGCACGACGAGAGACTCATTGATGTCAGCCATGTTGTTGATAACGCTCTCAATCTCCTCCGGGTAGATATTCTCTCCGGACGGGCCGAGAATGAGGCTGCCTATACGTCCCTTGATGTAGAAGCATCCCTTCTTGTCCTGGACAGCGAGGTCGCCGGTGCGGAACCATCCGTCCTCGGTCATCACGGACTGGGTGCGGGTATAATCCTTATAATAACCGCGCATAAGGTGAGGTCCCTTGGTTATGATCTCACCCTCCCCCGTCTCAGGATTCACATTGTAGAGCTTCGCCTGCACCCCGTGGGCAGCCTTTCCGGCTCCCTGGAAACGGGTCACCTTAGGACCTGCAGTACAGATGAGAGGAGCTGTTTCTGTCAGGCCGTAGCCGATGGCATATGGGAACTTGGCCATGCGGAGGAACTTCTCGACCTCCGGATCCATCTTGGAGCCTCCGATGCCGAAGAACTTCATCCTGCCGCCGAAGGTTTTGATAAGTTTGCGGCCTATCAGCCTTGCCAGAAGATGCGGTGCATTCCTTTCCATCCAGCCGAGGAACTTGCTCTTCTTGATAGTCGGAAGCACGCTTGAACGGTATATCTTCTCGATAATGAGAGGCACGGTAAGGATGGTCGTCGGACGCACAGCCTTGAAAGCCGGCAGCAGCACTGCAGGTGTAGGCGGTTTCGAGATATAGACAACCTTGGCGCCCCTGGCGAACGGATAGAGCATGCCGATGCTCATCTCGTAGGTGTGGGCCATCGGAAGAATGCTCAGGAAGACATCTCTCTTGCGCACATGGTAGCAGTACCACGATGCGGTGATGTTCTGGCAGAGATTGCGGTGGCTTAGCATTACGCCCTTGGCCGCACCCGTAGTACCGGATGTGTAGATGATTGCCGCGATGTCGTCCGGCTGAGGATAGTAGATCTGGCCGTCGCAGGTGTAGCAATCGTCCCTCTGGCGTATGATGCTGAGATCATCCAGACAGATGATGAGAGCCATCCTGGCCTGGATCTCCTCGTTGACCTTCGCAAGAAGTTTCTTTGAGACGAAGAGCACCTTCGTGTCTGAATGTGTGAGGATGTTTGTAACTTCGTTTTCCGTCAGTCCGGGAAGCATAGGGACAGAGATACGTCCGAAGGCTACCGTAGTGAAGAATGCCACGGTCCAGTTCGGCATATTCTGGGAAAAGATAGCAATCTTGTCATATGGACGGATGCCGTAATTCGCAATCGTCTTGGAGAGATTGCGGCACTTTTCTTCGAACTCTGCGTAGGTATATTTCTGCTCTCCGCCAAGGAACTGGATGGCAGTCCTCTTGGCAAACTTCTTGGTCGAGAAGTTAAAAACTTCGACTAGTGATTGGAAATCGCGCATAAATACAATGAATAGCTAAAACAACAATTAGTCATATTAGTACAAAGATAGGAATATATACTTTGATTTCAAAGTAACACCCAGGGCATATATTCGCTATCTTTGCCAAAATTTGAGATCAAAAACACAAACGATATGACAGCCAACCCACTTCTCTCTCTGGCAATCAACAGGAAAGCCGGAATCAAAACAGGAATACCTTCATACTGCACCGCCAACGAAATCGTCATCGA
>JAKSJK010000114.1 GCA_024398095.1 Bacteroidales bacterium | reverse complement strand
ACACTGCAGTGTGAGACGCTTGTCTTGGCGTTGATTTCGCCGAGGAAGCCGCCGAACCAGCTGTTGGTGTTGGTTGACCAGCTTGTGACAGTAACATCTTTGACTGAGCAGTTGGTGATGGTTGCTCCGCCGGCACGTCCGGCAAGGCCGCCGAGTATTGCCTGTGCAGTGCAGGTTTCGCCGCTCTTGACAACACTGTTGGTTACATGTACGTTTTCAAGTGAGCCTGTGAATGAGGCGTTGCTGATGCCCACCCAGCCAGCGACTGTACCTGCGGGGCCGTTGTTGGTGACGGTGCAGTGGTCGAATTTGAGGTTCTTGATCTCACCGGCGAGAAGGCCTGCAAAGCTTGCATAGGTCTTGTTGCTGCAGGTGAGGTTGCTGATGGTGTGGTTCTTTCCGTCGAGCACCATCCTCATGTTGTTGGCGGTAGGGTTGATAGGAGTCCAGTCTACGCCGGTGAGGTCGATGTCATTGCCCATCTCGAAGTATGTCGGAGTCTCCAGCACAAGCCTGCTGCCTACACTGCAGAGATCCTCGACAGTCTTGATGATGAACGGCTCTTTCTCTGTGCCTTCACCTTCCATCGGGGTGCTGGCAGTCGCTACGTCGAACTTGAAGAGCTGCACGGTGTTCTCAGCGAAAGTCACGGTGTTCATCGCTGACTTTGCGAGCTTGCCCCTGGTGGTAGCGATCTGGACTGAGAAGCCCTCGGTGGTTACCGGCATCACGCGGGCAACAATGACGTTGTCGGCAGGGATAACCTTGATGATGGAAGTACCCTTGGACTGGATCTCAGCCTCTCCGGTCTCCGGATTGAATGAGTAGCTGCCGCTGATGAGGGCTCCGTCTGTGCTGATCTTGGCTTCAGAAATGGTTTCACCAGCCTCGAGACCGGTAACTTCGATCCTGAGGACGGCACCGAGGCGCCTGAATTCCAGCGGAAGTTTGTCCGGCTGGCTCTTTGCAGCTGCAGGACCGGCTACCATAAGGTCGGCTGCCTTGTCGAAGCTGCCTCCTGCGCAGTTCTGGACTTCAGGGATGCTGATTGTCCAGACCTTGCCTTCCTGCTTTACGGCAGAGGCAGGGTAGACTGCCGAGTAGATGAGATTAGTTGATGAAGATGCCGGGAGCGCTGCAGAGAACTGTGCGCCGGCTGCATCTGCATCAAGAGGTTTGGAATCGACCTTTCCGGTCTTGCCGGATGCGGTCTCGAATACGGCGATGACATCTCCCTTGGTCCAGCTTGCGCTGAAACCCTTGTCTTTGTCACCGCTGAGGGCTGTACGTGTCTCGGGAGCACCGGTCTCGATGGTCATCTCATGTACCGGTCCGGCAGGAGTGGTCTCCTTCACGGTGGTACATCCAACCATCAAAGCGGCTGCTGAGAGCGCGAACAGAAGCTTTTTTGAATTGCTCCTCATGATTGATGTGTGTTAGTGGTTTATGTTATTTGTTACGTAGATCGAAGAATTTGATGACCTTGCGGCTCATAGGCGGCATCTGCATCTTAGCGATGAGTTCCGGTGCCTCGAAAACCACGTCAGGAGCGACGCGCACCTTTGAGCGGAAGATGTCCTTGAGCTGTTTTACGAACTCGTCGGAATGTTTCTCGCAGCCGATCTTCACCTGCACCTGATCGGTGCCGAGGGCGTTGGTATAGACCTCCACGACATAGTTCTTCACCTCCGGGATATTGTCGAGGATGTCGAAGAGTGCAGGCGGATAGAGGGTGGTACCCTTGAACTTTATCATCTGGCCCTTGCGGCCAATGACGCTGCTCAGACGGGTGGTATTGCGTCCGCAGGCGCAAGGCTCGTCGTAGTGGATGCATATGTCTCCTGTCTTGAAGCGTACCAGCGGCATCGCTTCAACGCCGAGGGTGGTGATGGTGACTTCTCCAGCTTCGCCGGCAGGCACCGGGTTGCCGTTGTCGTCGAGGAACTCTGCTATGATAAGGTCTGCAGGCACGTGATTGCCGTTGTGGTTGCTGCATTCGGTGTAGGAGGCCTGCATCTCGGTGGATGCATAGGTGGAGTAGAGCTCAAGCTCAGGCCATTTCTCGTGTATCCTCTCTCCGAGGGTGGTGAGGCTGCCGTCGGTCTTGCGCAGGGCCTCGCCGATGCAGATGGCCTTCTTCAGGGAGGAGTTGCGGTAGTCGATGCCGTTGGCCTCCGCGAAGGCGATGAGCTTCATCAGGAATGAAGGCACGCACATGCAGAGGGTAGGCTTGATGGAATTGATGGTGTTCCACTGCAGTTCCGGAATACCATTGCCAACTCGGATCACACCCATGCCCTTCATCCTGGCACCCATCCAATAGGCGAGTCCGGCCATGAAGCGGCGGTCGATGGTGGTCATCAGCTGCATGATGTCGTCCTTGCTGCAGTCCGCCATTGTGAACGAACTGTCCTCGTTGTAGGCAAGGCGGTCGAGGTCTGCCTCGGTGAGAGCGAAAACTACCGGCTCTCCGAGAGTTCCGGAAGTCGTGACATAGTCGATTATCTGTGCAGGTTCGACGCAGATGAAGTCGTTGTTTCTTGTCTGCAGGTCATTCTTGCTGGTCAGCGGCAGCTTGCGCAGGTCTTCCAGAGTCTGGACCTCTGAAGGCTTGATGCCTGCCTTGTCAAACATTTCCCTGTAGAAGGCTGAGTGCTCATAGACATATGCTATGGTCTCGCGGAGCCTCTCTTCCTGAAAGGCCTTGATCTCTTCGCGGGTGCAATAGTGCAGTTGCTGATTACGTATCATATTGTCAATCTAATTCTATGCGTTTCCGATTTTCTTTGCTATGTATTCCGTGCCCACAATCTCGCCGCAGGTCACCGCCGCCGACATCAGGACTCCGATGACCCCGTGCATGTTCAGATTCTGTCCCGTGAGCAGCAGGTTTTCTATGCGGCTGCGTACAGGCAGATGGTTTGCGAGCGGGTTGCGGCAGTCCTTGACTATGCCATAGGCGCTGCCATCCGGTGTGCCGGTCCAGTCCCTGTAGGTCAGCGGGGAAGCGGAGAAGACCTTCTCGACCTTGCCCCTGAACTGAGGGAAGTGGCCGAGCACCAGCGAGGTGAGCCTTTCGTCTGTACTCTGCTTGAATTCCTCGTAATCCCTGCCTCTGCGTCCGGTACGGGTGTCGTTCCACTGCTGGAGACTTTCCTTCGGCATAGGCGTCATTATGCTCACTACATCGGCGCAGGCGCTGCCGGCTACGGGCTGCATGCTGACGAGCACCGGTGCCTCCCAGCTGTCGCCGCCCTCAAAGATGTAGTAGTTGCGGTTGATATATTCCACAGTCCCCGGCTTTAGCAGCAGGAAGGTGGTGTGGATGCCGTAGGAGTCCTCGAGTGAGTTGACCCTGGTGTAGAAGGCCTTGCGCAGCAGGCTTTCGCCCTCGACCATCGCAAAGGTCGTCTTCGGATGTATGTCCGATATTAGTCTGCGACATTCGATGCGTTCGCCGCCGGCAGTAATATAGTCAACCAGGCCGTTGGTGGTGTGGATTCCTGTGACCTTGGTGTTGAACCTGACTTCGCCGCCGTTTGCACGGATCTGTTCCACGAGCGCGTCTGCGATCACCTGGCTGCCTCCCGCAATCCTGTGTGCGCCCTCGATGTTCGAGTGCGCGATCATCGCGTGCGTGTACGCAGGAGCCGACTCGCGTTTTCCGGCATACAGCAGGTTGCTGCCGGTCAGCACATTACGCAGCCTTTCGTCTCCGGTGCAGCGGCAGACCTCTTCCCATATAGGCATAGACATATAGTCTGCGGCGCCGGATGTCAGACGCCCGCCGCGCAGCACCTCCGGGTGGATGGAACCGCCCACAGCCTGCAGTGTACGGCAGAATTCTTCGATGCCTCTGCGTTCGGAAGGGAATTCTGAGGCCAGAGTGTCGATAAAGTTTGCGTAGCCCATGGCGTGCCTGTACTCCCGCCCGTCGCCGAAGCGCATCACATCGAAGCCGTCTTCGTCCATCCTGACCAGATTCATCCGGTCGAGTATGCCGAGGTACTTGAAGTGCTGGCTGGCGATCTGCCCCTCGCCGAGGCTGCCTATGTAATGTATGCCCGTGTCGATGATATGTCCGTCGCGCCGGAAGGACTGCAGACAGCCTCCGGCCACATGTGCCTGTTCCAGCACGAGCACCTTCAGGCCCTCGCGGCTGAGCGTCACGCCGCACGAAAGTCCTCCGAGTCCGGATCCTATTATCGCAACATCGTACATATACTACAAATTCCTTATGTCGATAACTATGACATTATCGTTTTCTTTCTGGTATTCCGAAGGGTCGGCGCAGATGAAGGAGACATTGTCGCCGGCCATGTGGCAGTTCTGCGCAACCTTGACCTTATCGGGATCAGACTCGATGCCGGTTACCTTCCTGCGGCGGGACAACATGCCCAGCAAGAGAGGTAACTCGCCCCAGCCGCTGCCGAGAACAGCAATCTCGCCCTCGCGAGGAAGGTTTCTTTCCAGTTCGTCGAACCAGCCGTTGCGACGCAGATTGCGGCGTACCTCACGTTCCAACTCAGGACCTTTATATATATAATTGCTCATCAGGGCGCGCTTCACGAACCATGGATTCGTGCCCACGTGGTGATACTCTGAATTGATACGCTCGACTTCGCGGATGTACCACTGCCTCCAATTCTTTGCCTTCTCCTGGTAGGTCTTGCCGAAACTCTCGTCTCCGTAAGGTACGCGTGGGAAGTGGCGTATCACGCAGCGTGAAGGGCGGCAGAGAATGTCCTGGCCCTTAGGACAGATGAAACCGTCTCCGTAGAGCACCATTGGCTTGATATCCAGGTGAAAATCCTCGGCCATCAGGAAGGCGCCCTTGTGGAAGCGGAGCACCTCTCCTGTCTTCGAACGGGTTGCCTCAGGGAAAACCACGATGGAATATCCCTCCTTCACACGTTCTCCGATCTGATCATGGAACTTGGCTGCCTCATCCGCAGGGTAGCAGTCCAGATAGCGCAGAAGCGGACCCATGATAGGGTTGTAGAAGAGAGAACGCTTTGTAATGACTATGAATTTGTTGCTGGTAGCGAGGATATTCAGGATGTCCAGCAGGGACTGGTGGTTGGCAATTATCACGCACGGCTTCTCCAGATCTTTCCTGTCGTAACCCTGCCATTCCTTGCGTATGGTGCGCATGCTAAGCAGGAACAGATTCGCTCCGGCACCGCAGAAAGAGTGGAAAAATCTCTTCTTCCAGCGCTTCGGGAGAGGAGTGATATAAAGGATGCCTGCCAGGATGTCGCAGGTGATGAAGATGGTGCCGATGGCAAACCACACCCAGCAGCTGTTCAGGAAGCAGACGAGATCCACCGGATACATCCTTTTCTTCTCAGTCGGATTGGTCACCAGGATGCGGAAGAGGAAAGGCTGTACGGTAAACTCCACGAGGAGCACCACTATGATGCCCAGAACAGAAATCAGACCGATGGACTTCATGGCAGGATGCTGCGCGATGACCAGGACGCCTATGCCCACCAGCATGGTGAATGCAGAGAAGAAGATGGCCGTCTTGTGCGAGGACAGGAGTTC
>JAKSJK010000113.1 GCA_024398095.1 Bacteroidales bacterium | reverse complement strand
GCTACCCGTGCTACCAGCGAGTCCCGTACCCAGACTACCCGTCACAATGCACAGGCCTTCCTCTCTTTGAACAAAGAGATCGGCAAGCACACCATTTCAGGTACTGCAGGTGTAGACTTCTGGAAGTCGAACTACTACAAGCTCGAGGCTTCTTCTTCAGGAGCTGAGAACGACAAGCTTCCATTCATCCAGTCCGGCTCCAAGGGCGATGTTACCCAGAACATTGAATCATCCTTCGATGCTTCCAATGAGGAATACGCAACTGCGATGCTTTCATTCTTCGCCCGCGTCGGTTACAACTATGACAACCGCTACATCCTCTCCGGATCCTTGCGTGCTGATGGTTCTTCTCTCTTTGCAAAAGGAAATCAATGGGGCGTATTCCCATCAGCATCTGCAGCATGGATTGTCAGCGAGGAAAAATTCTACTCTCCGTCCCTTAAGGACACTATGAACAACCTCAAGGTGCGTATCTCTTACGGTCTAACTGGTAACAACAACATCAGCCGTACTGCACCTCTCGGTTCATGGTCCCTCGGTGATTATGCCGGATCTGCAACCCTCCTTCCTGGTACCATGCCTAACGCCGGCCTCGGCTGGGAGACTACCCGTCAGTTCGATCTCGGTGTGGATCTGGGCTTCAAGAAAGACCGTTTCCGTCTCCTTCTCGACTATTATGACAAGGTTACCGACAACATGATCTTCTCTATCACCCTTCCTGATACCGGTCAGTACAGTTCAGTGCAGGCTAATGTCGGTTCCGCACGTTTCTACGGCTTCGAGGTTGAACTCCACACTGTCAACATCGAGACGAAGAACTTCTCCTGGGATACAGACTTCACCTATTCTTTCAACCGCAACAAGGTCCTCAGCCTTCCTGAAGAGTATGCATACGACATCGTCGACATGGATGGCAACCCTACAGGCAAGAAGGGCTATCGTATCGGCGGCTACACCACTGCAAACGGCTATCGCTTCGGCGGTACTGCAGTAGGCGAGCCTCTGGGACGCATCTGGGGTTATAAGGTCGCCGGTATCATCCAGACCGATGAAGAGGCTGCTGCAGCTTACTATGACACCCAGAGCCACGGTTACCGTCGCAACGACGGTCTCTCCATCGCAGGCCGCAAGGACGCCGGTGACTTCGAGTGGGTGAACCGTTACGGTACTGCCAAGACTGCTGACGGCCAGGAGCAGATCGATGCTCAGGATATGTTCTGCCTCGGTAATGTGACTCCTCACTCTACCGGCGGTCTCAACAACACCATCCGCTGGAACAGACTCACTTTCTCAGTTTACTTCGACTACGCATTCGGTCACTCCATATATAATTATATGAAGACCCGTATGGTACAGAATACCCTCGGTTACTCAAACTCCAACTTCGACGTTGACCTGTTCAATACTACCTGGAGATATCCCGGTGACACCAAGGCTACTTCTGCACGATTCTTCCCTAACGACGCCGACTACGGTAACCGTAACTTCTCCCGCTGCTCCGACTGGAATGTGGAGAACGCTGCATACCTCTGTCTGCGCGACGTATCCCTCTACTACGACCTTCCAGAGAAATGGGTCAAGGCTATGAAGATGAAGAAGTTCACTGTCGGTGTGACCGGCAACACTCTCTGCTACTTCACCGGCGTTTCCGGAGCCATCTCTCCTGAAACAGGTATCGCAGCCGACGGTGACGGAACCAGCATGTACACCTCTACCCAGATGGGTGCATCCAACTCCAACATCATGCCTGCTGCACGCAAGCTCATGTTTAACGTGAAAATTACATTCTAAGGAGGAAAAGTCATGAGAAAATTCATCAAATCACTTATTGTCCTCGCTTCAGTCTCAATGTTCGCGTCATGTAACGTACTCGACATCGAGTACCCTATGACTCTGAACCAGACCAACATGTGGACGACTCCTTCAGACCTCACTCAGTCTGTACCGGGCATCTATCTCCGTCTCCGCTCTTATTTCAGCGGCAACGAGTGCAATGTCTTCTATCTCAATGAGATCCGTGTAGGTGACGGACTCTGGGGACCATCCCTCGAGTCCAAGGTTGCCGACAACTTCAAGATCGCCTGCCGCCACAGCACCCTGAACGGTGGCTCAACCATCGGCTGGAGCGGTCTCTATTCTGCAATCGACCAGGCTAACGCAGTTCTCAAATACGCCGACATGTGCTCAGCTACACCGGATCAGGTGGCATGGGCAAAGGGCCAGGCTTATTTCGCACGTGCATACTGCTACTTCTGGTGTGCTAGAATCTGGGGCTACTGCCCTGTGAATCTTCTTCCTGTAGAGTCTACCACCCAGGAAGAGTGCTACCCTAAGCAGCGCACTCCGGAAGAGGTTCTAGCACAGGTTGAAGCAGACCTCAACTCCTGCGAGGAATTCACGGCATCTCTCGGCACTAACAAGTATTACGCTACCAAGGAAGCCTACCTCATGCTCAAGGCTGAGTTCGGCCTTTGGATGAGTTCAGTGCAGAAAGCCGGCGAGAAGTACCTCGGCATGGCAGAGCAGGCTCTCAATGAAATCGGTATTTCCGACAGCAAGCTCCTGAGCAATTATGCTGATGTGTTCTCCCGCACCAATAAGGTGAACAAGGAAATCATCTTCGCCCTCAACAACACCGTTACCTCGAAGGCTGGATATCAGGTTTACTTCTGTCATCCTGCCAACCTGATCGCTTCCAGCTATCAGTGCAAGAACGGCGGCCCAGTGCCAATCTCATCTACCCAGTGGTGGGCAAGCCCAGCTTCCATGGTTGCTGAGCTCAAGGCCAACCAGGCTGACGGCGACACCCGTGTTGCCACCAACCTCGGCTACGGTAACTATTCATCTGCTTCCGACAAGCATGAGATTACCTGGTGCAACAAGCTCCTCGGCGATATGAGCGTATCCCCTGTAGTGCTTGACAACGACCTTCTCTACTACCGTTATGCTCAGGCTGTCATGATGTACGCTGAGCTCAAGTACTATCAGAAGGACTATGCAAATGCACTCAAGGCCCTCAACATCGTTGCAAAGCGTGCATACAAGGTTGACAATAAGTACACCGATACCAACCCTGCAGCAGTCCTCGACGCTATCGTCAAGGAGTACAGGATGGAGTTCCTCGCAGAGGGCGTCATCTGGTTCGCACTCATCCGCACCGGTGCCATCTGGGACGTCGAGCCTAACAGCGAAAAGCCGGGCGAGACCTTCCGCGACCTCAAGGAAAAGAACGAGAACATCCTTCTCTGGCCTATCGCCAACGGTTCCATCAACAAGAACCCTGGCAACATCAAGCAGGTCAAGGGTTGGGCTTAATATTATATAGGTATGAAGAAGATATTTTCAATATTATCTCTGGTTCTGCTCTCTGCCTTTGTACTCGTTTCATGCAACAAGTACGAAATGGGTGGTGCAGACACCAAGACCCTCACACTTTCCTATGGAACCGAGGGCAATGTCCTTCCTAACTTCTCCCACGACGGAGGCTTCCTGGCTTACCCTGTAGTTGTAAATCAGGGCGGTATCAACCGCGATGTGGAGTGGACCGTATCAGTGGACAACAATCCTTCATGGATTACCGTTGACTACCTTGAGCAGAGCACCGAATTTGTCGGCACCTATGGCGGTGACGACAGGACTGTCATGCACAAGGGCGTTACCATCAGCGTTGACGAGAACACCAGCGGTGCCAAGCGTACTGCAGTGATCCGCTACACCGTTGCTGACGGCAGCTCCATCTGTACTATCGTAACCCAGTCCAAGTAATGAAAGCCAATTTCAGAAATATCTTGTGCGCAGCTGCGGTGCTGCTTTGTGCCGCAGCCTGCGACAAGGGGCTCAATGGCGTTACCGGAAAGCCGGTAAACGGCGGCGGTGACAATACTACAGTACTGGAACCGGCCAAATGCACCAACAAAATTGTAGCGCATCGCGGCGGTTCGGCTGAATGCGGCCAGCCCGACAACTCCATTGCTTCTCTCAAGTATGCCATGTCCCTGAAACTCTATGCTTCGGAGTGTGACATCTACTGGACCAAGGATAACAACATCGTAGTGGCCCATGCATCTTCAGATTACAAGATCAACGGTCTTGTTGTCTGGGAGCATACCCTCGATGAGATCCGCAAGGCCGGCAACCTCAAGAACGGAGAGAAGGTACCATCCCTTGAGGACTTCCTCAAGACCGTCATGGTAGATGGCAGCTGTACGAAACTTTGTCTGGATATCAAGGCAACTTCGCCTGCTGAGTATGGCCAGAAGGCTGTGCAGCGTGCGTGCGAGATCATCAAGGCCAACAAGGCTGAGAAGTTCTGCGAGTTCATCTGCACCAGCAATTCTACCATTGCTTCCACTGCTTCAACCTGCCAGTCTGCCTATGGAATCCCTGTGGGCTGGATGGCCAACTCCGATCCGACTGCATACAGGGCCAAGGGTTTTACCTGGGCGAATCTTTCCGCTAAGAGCTATATGAAGCCTTACGGCAGCCGTTCCATCGACGAATTCGTCAATGCCGGAATGCAGATCAGCGTGTTCAACGTGGACAAGGAAGGCAGTACGGACGGCAATGCGGTTACCGCTGCCTCTGATGTCCAGACCTACATCGACAACTACAGCAAGTTGAGATGCATCTGCACAAATTATCCTAAATGGCTTAAGAACCAGTTATAGAAATTATGAATACATTCAAGAAAATATTTGTGGCCGTGCTCGCAGGCCTGGCGCTCTCATCCTGCGTCACCAATGAGCTCGTGCCTGACTTCGCCCAGAAGAATGTGGCATTCGGCAAGAAGGTCCTGAATGTCGCCAAGCAGGGCGAGACCCAGGTTGTGGCAATCAATTCAAATGCCGACTGGACACTCAGCACGGATGCCGAGTGGGTGAAGCTGGCTCCTATGAGCGGTACTTCAGCCACCAAGAGCATCACTGTTACCGTGGATGAAGAGAACACCACCGGTGACGTGCGTACCGCAAAGGTCATCATCGCAAGTGTCGTTGATGCCAGCCAGTGCGACACCCTTACCGTCAACCAGTCAAATGCTGAGGCGGGCGGAAAGATCGTCGACGCAGAGACCTTCCTCCTCTTCATGGAGGCAGCCCTCAGCTTCACTGAAGCTGATGTTGTAGAGGTTGCCGCCGATGTGGATCTCGGTGGAATCGAGATTACTCCTGCTGCAAAGTTTGCAGGTGTACTCGAGGGTAACAACCACAGCATCTACAACTTTACTGTCAACTCTACCCTCAGTGCTGCATCTCTCATCGTCGAGAATGCAGGTACCATCAAGAACCTCAAGATCGGTACTGCAAACGGCACTACTCCTGACGGCAAGACTGTATTTACCTTCGCAAGCGGCGCAGAGGGAAGTGCTGCAGGTATCGTAGGTATCAACAGCGGTCTGATGGAGAATGTCTCCAACTTCGCTACCGTCAACTTCAACGCTACCAGTCCAGCCAGCACCGATGCAGGCATCGGCGGTGTAGCCGGTCTCTTCGGCGGCCCTAATGCCAAGCTCGTGAACTGCCACAACTACGGAACTGTTACCTTCACCGGTACTCTCAACTACCGTGGTATGATGGGTGGTGTGCTCGGT
>JAKSJK010000112.1 GCA_024398095.1 Bacteroidales bacterium | reverse complement strand
CGCGGTCCTTACCTTGCCAACTCATTCGGTTCCAACTGGTTCATCGATTTCGGTGCCGGTCTGAACATTTTCACAAATAAGGCTAACAACGCCTCTGGCGGCTACCGCGAGGCTCTCTTCTTCGACTTCGGCAAGTGGGTAAATCCTGAGTTCGGTGCACGTCTCGGCTACCACGGCTTCCGTGGTTCTGAGAATATTTCCGACATGGTTCACAGTGTTTCAGGTACATTCACAAACGAACTCGCAGAGAAAGAGTACGCAAACTTCAACTTTGCATATGTTCATGCAGACGCAATGTGGAACTTCAGCCACACTGTCTGGGGATACCGTCGCGACCGCTTCTGGGATTTCATCCCTTATGCACACTTCGGTGTGATGCGCTTCTATGACAATCAGGTTTCCGACGCAGCCCAGGAAAGGCTCATAAAGGCATACAAACTCAAGAACAACGAAGTGGACAACGAGTTCGCTGCCGGTGTAGGTCTCCTCAACAGGATCTACCTCTGCGACCGTCTCTACTTCACCCTCGACATCCGCGAGACTATCATGACCCCACGTTACATCTTCGCCAACACCGGTCACCCTATGAGCAACGTCTCAATCCTCGCAGGCCTCATGGTAGAGGTAAGCCCTAAGTGGTGGTGGGACCGCGGTGTCAGCACAGACGAGGCTGACGCTCTCGCTGACGCACTCAAGGAGGCTCAGGACGCTCTCGCAGCGGCAAAGGCAGCAAACGACGACCTCGCGAAACAGAACAATGACCTCGAGGATGCAAAGAAGGCCCTTGCAGACAACCTCAAGGACCTCGAGGACAAGAACAAGGAGCTCGCAGACAAGGCTGACAAGGCTGGCAACATCTACATCAACGACACCACCTTCATCACCCTCAAGATGGGTACCGAGCCTTGCAAGGTGTTCTTCGACAAGGGTTCCTACAAGCTCTCTTCTGTCGAGAAGCTCCACATCGACTTCTACATCCAGAACATTCTCCGTCAGGATCCTGACCACGACTTCATGCTTTCAGGTTTCGCCGATGCAGGTACTGGTAACGATAAGATCAACAACATGCTCTGCCAGAGGCGTGCCGAGGTTGTGAAGAACTACATCATGAAGACCTTCGGACTTGACGATGACAGAATCGAGATTCTCGACGCAAAGGTATCCAGCGTCTTCAAGGATCCTCGTCTTGACCGTTCAGTTGTGATTGAACACTAATAGTACGAAAGATAGCGAACCCCTGCTTTGGTTCGCAGCCAGAACTCGTCACGGACAGGAACTCTCTGTCCGTGACAAGTTGCGTAATATAGGTATCGAATGTTTCATCCCCACCAGGATCGGCTTCAACGAAAGGCGGGGCAGGCGCCGCAAGGTCGAAAAGCCACTGATCAGCAACCTGGTCTTCCTCAGAGCTGAAAAAGAACGCGCCTGCGCCGCGGCCAACAGCCTGGTGCCTATCTTTTTCATCATAGACAACATCACCCGCAGCATGCTGGTGGTCCCGGACAAGCAGATGGATGACTTCCGGCGCATCCTGGACCTCAATCCAGAGGCAATCCAGGAAGAACAGCTGGACATCCGCCCCGGCCACCGTGTCCGCGTCGTAAAAGGTCCGCTCGTCGGAATCGAAGGAGATGTGGTTGAATGTGCGGGGAAAACAAATATTGTATTAACTTTGTCCGGAGGTCTGATGCAGGCCAAAGCCGAGATCCCCATTGCCTACTTGGAAAAGATATGAAACAGAACCACAACCTGATTGTTTTCCTCATGGACATGGCCACCTCACTGGTGGCTTCCCTCTTTGCAATCCTTACGCTCAGGACGCTTACGGGAGAAATCCCCGGATTCAAGAACATCTTCCTGGCCTGGATGATTGCAACCACGGTGGCAGCCGCCCTCGGATTCGCCATCTCAGGCTCCTACAAGATTGTGGTACGTCATTCCACCATCAAAAGCATAGGCAAGCACTTCACCGCCACCATCGTCAAGGAGGTGGTGATGCTAGCGGCAACACTGCTGGGATTCTTCAGCCTCTTCGGCTATGGTGAGACCGCCTTCCTCGCGACCTCCCTCATCTACGACGGCAGCTTCACCCTGATCTTCCTCATTCTGCTGCGAGTGGCCATCATCACAGGCTATGACAGCCAGAGACAGAGCTACGCCGACCAGGTCACCAAAGTCAGCGCCGTAGTCTACGGCACCTCCAACAAGTCCATCGCAATGGTAACGAGGCTGCTCAACAGCCCGAACTACAATGTGATCGGCTTCGTGACCCCGGAAAAAGGCAGGGGCGGCCAGATCATCCACGACACCAAGGTCTGGTCCTACGACGACGATCTGGATTTCCTTGACCTGCGCAACAAGCTCGGTTTCGACTGCCTTATCGTAGCCGACCACGACCCAGAGCAGCAAGGCGAGATCGACAATCTCTGCATGTGCTGCCTCCACAACGGCATACATGTACTCAACACCCCTAGGATTTCCGAGGCACACTTCGGCGGAATGTCGCAGGACGCCATCAAGGAAGTCGGCAGCCAGGAGATGATAGTGGACGGAATGAGCGGATTCCAGAGAAACTTCAAGCGCCTCGTGGACTGCGTCCTCGCAGGAGTGCTGCTTGTTATTTTCTCACCTCTCTTCCTCATCTGCTACCTCGCCATCAAGCTCAGCGACCACGGCCCTGCCATCTACAAGCAAGAGCGCATAGGCCGCTTCGGCAGGCCTTTCTATATCTACAAGTTCAGGTCCATGCGCACTGACGCCGAGGCTGCCGGTCCGGCCCTCTACGCCGGCGACGACGATCCACGCCTCACCAAGGTGGGCAAGTTCCTGCGCCAGCACCATCTGGACGAACTGCCGCAGCTCTGGAACGTGTTCATCGGCGACATGGCCTTCATAGGCTGGCGCCCTGAGCGCAAGTTCTACATCGACCAGATCATGGAGCACGACCCGCGCTACTACTTCCTCTACCAGATCCGCCCGGGTGTAACCTCCTACTCAACCCTCAAGAACGGCTATACCGACACCATGGAAAAGATGCTCCGCAGACTTGAATTCGATCTCTACTACCTGCGCCACCGCTCTCTCTGGTTCGACATCAAAATTCTTTTTGCCACGTTTGTGAACATTGTCTTCGGTAAAAAGTTCTAACTTTACCGCCATGAAAGTTCTGCAATTAGGAAAATTCTACCCCGTCAGAGGCGGAGTCGAGAAGGTCATGTACGACCTCACCCTCGGCCTGTCCGCTTCGGGTGTGGATTGCGACATGCTCTGCGCCCGCATCGAGCAAGACACGGACGTGGATGCTGAAGGCGTCGTACGCCTCAACGAGCACGGCCGCGTGCTCACAGTAAAGGCCTATAAGAAACTGGCCGGCACCATGATAGCTCCAGCGCTGATCAGCCGCCTCAGGAAGATCTGCAGGGAGTACGACATAATCCACGTACACCATCCCGATCCGATGGCGGCCCTCGCCCTGATGCTGAGCGGCTACAAAGGCAAGGTTGTGCTCCACTGGCACAGCGACATCCTCTCCCAGAAGGCGATGCTGGTGCTCTACAAGCCGCTTCAGAACTGGCTGATCAAGCGCGCGGACCTCATACTCGGCACCACACCTATATATATAGCCCAGTCGCCACATCTGGCCGCCGCACGCGAGAGAATGCAGCCAATGTCCTACCTCCCTATCGGTGTCAAGCCGGTAAGAAGCGCATCCGAAGACGATGCATTGGCGGAGCAGACTGCAGCCATAAGGGCGCAGTACGGAAACCGCAGGATTGTCTACTCTCTCGGCCGCCTGATTCCATATAAGGGCTACAGATACCTTGTCGAGGCAGCTCAATACCTGCCGGAGGATTGCTGCGTGCTGATCGGCGGCGCAGGTCCTCTCAAGGTAGAACTGGAGGAGCAGATTGCAAGTCTCGGACTGCAGGACAAGGTTTTCCTGCTCGGGCGCATCGACGACGACAAATTCGACGCCTACTACAATGCCTGTGATGTGTTCTGCCTGAGTTCGATCTGGAAGACCGAAGCCTTCGCCATCGTGCAGATCGAAGCCATGTCCCTGGGCAAACCTGTAGTGGCAACGCAGATACCGGAATCCGGTGTTTCCTGGGTCAACGCCCACGGTATTTCCGGCCTGAATGCACCGGTTGAAGATCCAAAGGCACTGGCAGAAAACCTGATCAGGGTACTGGACGCAAAAGAAGAGTTCGGAGCCCGCGCAAAGCAGCGTTTCGAAGAGAATTTCACCTTTGGAAAGATGACCGAAGGCTGCCTCAAGAATTACGCAGAAGTCCTGAAATAATGAGTTGGTACGCCTCGCTGAATGACTGTCCCGAGAAAGACTTCCTTTCTCTGCTCCGCTGCGCCTTATGGGGCGGCGAGCCGCTGCTTTCAGCCTCTCCCGACTGGGAGGCGATCTACTCCCTTGCCCGACGCCACAGCGTCCAGGGCACCGTTTCCGACATATTTCCATCCATCCCCAAGGGTCAGGGGCCGAGCCACGACATTGCCGGCCGATGGCTCCTGGATGTACAATCCATCATACGTTCCAACGAAAACAATCTCAAGACAGGCGAGGCTCTCGGAAGGATGCTTTCCGAGGCCGGCATCCGCGCCGTGATGCTCAAAGGCCAGACCATAGCCAGGATGTACTCCCATCCGGAGAAACGCGTCTGCGGTGACATCGACTGGTACATCCCCGAGGCCTACTGGGAGAAAACAGTGGATCTTTTCTCCTCCAAGGGAGGCAAGATGCAGCTGGACAGCGACGGAGACCTGCATTTCCGCGCCAACGGGGTTGTAGTGGAGCTCCACCGCCATTGGAACGGTCTTTCCAGTCCGCGAGGCAGGAAGTATCTGGCATCCTCGGGCATCGCTGAAGCCTCGGACAGCGCCAGTGCAGCACTGCGTTTCCTGCTGATGCAGAATGTACACATCCTCAAGCACGCGATGGTCAAAGGCATCGGCCTGCGCCAGCTCTGCGACCTCGCCATGAGTTACAGCCAGCTTGCCCGGGAGGGCATTTTCGGAACATCCTTCGAAGCACTATCTTCACGCCTTCAGGAGGCTGTGGAAGCCCTCGGACTCGGCAAGTGGACCAACCTGCTGCACTGCTTTCTGATCAGCGAACTCGGCATGCCGGAAGCCTATCTGCCATGGCCATGCACTGCAGACGGCCATTGTCCGGACTTCGCCCGCATGGTCATGTATGACGGAAACTTCGGACTCGGCAAGTCTGAGGAAAGCTTCGGATTCGGCAGCAGGCTCATGTTCAATTTGAGATATGCCCCTATAGAGTACTTCTGGCGCATCTCCGGGCTCATCTCGGGACGTCTGAAGAGAGTGCTCCACCCGCAGTCCAAAGGAGGGGCCGCGCGATGAAGACGCTTCACTACATAATCGCTGACCTGGATGTGCTTGTCACCATTCCCGACTCCTGGGACCAGTCCATCCTGCTCGCCTCCTGCGAGCCCTTTGCTGCTACTGTCGCCTCCAGCGACGACACGCATCGGACTGTAGACGAGCGTTTTTCCGCGAGTCGGGGACGATGCGTGCCGTCGCCAAAAGAAGGCGACATAGCCTTCACCGCCTGCAAAGAGTT
>JAKSJK010000111.1 GCA_024398095.1 Bacteroidales bacterium | reverse complement strand
GCGATGCTCTTTGCGCCGTTGACAGTTACATTGTAGGTATATTTCGCGTTGCGGCGCACAGTGAAGTTGTCATCGCTGCCGAGTGTGTTGGTACCGGTGGTGGAGAAGTTGCCCAGGTGGATGGTGTAGGAAACATTTCCCTGGACCTTCTTGTCGCTGGCCGGATTCTGCGTTGCGGTATGGCTGGCGTCGTCAAGCTCGATGGCCGGACCCTCGTACGAACCGGTTACAACCACATAGGTTGCGTCGTCAGGGGCATTTGTAAATGTTCTGGCGCCGCCGGAATAGGTGCACTTGTCGCGGTCATTGTAGCTGTTTATGCTGGCTCCCGCCTTAGGAGTAGGGATATTCTCCGGCATGTAGAAGGTATAGTAGTATCCGTGCTCATCATGGAGCACCTCGTAGCCGATGCCTGCATTGGTGGCATCTGACATGACGCTGCCTGAAGTGGCGACTGCCTTCTCGAGGCTGCCGCTGAATGTGCCGTACCCGTAGCTTTCTGTGCCGTTCTTCTGCTCCCAGCCACTTCTCTCAAAGAGGGTAGCCGAACGGGAGTAGTTATAAATGTATATACGCTCCGGGGTGAAGTTGACGTTGCTTCCGGAATTGAATCTGAAGGTAATCTTCGACACGAAGCGGCGCAGATGCACTCTTCCGCTGAGGTTTGCCACTCCATCGTCGTCAGGGTTGATGACAGCAAGTCCTGTGTTGTCCTCTCCGTATCGCCCGGCGAGGAGCAGGGCGGTCTCGGATGGGTTCGGGGAGGTGGAAGTCTTCACAATCCTGAAGTCGTCGAGTTCTGCGCGGGTCTTGGTCTTGAGGGTTTCCAGATCTACACTGCACCATGACTTATTCCAGTTGGCGACTGCGTAGATATACCAGTTGCCGCTGCATATCACTTCGCTGTGGACGTCTGAATCCAGTTTCTCCCCGCTGATCCTGATCGTATATACATAGTTAGTCTGCGTAACCACGTCCGGAGTTCCCAGGCTGAAGTCACTGCCGCTGACAAATACGCGATTAGCTGCACCGGTGTTGCCCTCCTTGAAGAAGAACAGTGCAAGCGACTCGATATTGGTCTCGTCTGCATCAGTCATGGCTTTTGTGGAAACCACATTGTTTGGCGCAGGCGTCGAAATGTTGAATGTTATAGTGCTGACTGGCTTGCCGGGTATTACCTGCTGAGGCATGTCGATACGGTTGCAGGACATGATGGATCCTGCGGCTGCTGCGATTGCAGCGAGTATGATGATTGCTTTTCTCATGGCCTTGTCCTCCTAGTCGAATGAAATGTTATTACTGTCGATGGTTATGTAGTCATCGACTTCTACTTCCAGTCTAACTTCCTGGACCGGCTCAACGGAGGAACTCAGCACGCTGCACTCACCTTCGAGATGGATGGCGGTGAAGTCTAGGTTTTGGTAGAATCTTTTCATATGGTTCGCTTTATTTGCGTTTCTAAAATGGTTGAGACTTTCAATGCCAGCTGATTCTGATCTAGAGTGGTTCGTGGGACAAACAAAAAAGCAGCTGATCGCGTTTTCCGATAGCCACTTTCACCTAGTTTTTTCCGAGAACTTCTTCAACAAAGCTATGACTTTTATTTTTAAAAAGCAAGGCGATTCTCAATTTCTTGCCCTAAAAGGCGTATATTTGTACCGAAAAACAATTTCAGATGAACATTTTGATAAAAAACGTACTGCATGACGGTACGAAAAAGAATATTCTCATCGAGGGAAACCGGTTCAGTTCTCTTGAGGTTGCTGCGGAAACTGCTGCGGACAAGGTGATCGATGCGGAGGGCTTGGCCATTCTTCCGGCCTTCTATAACTGCCACACTCACGCAGCGATGTCGTTGCTCAGAGGCTACGCGGACGATATGCCGCTTCAAACCTGGCTTCAGGACTACATCTGGCCGTACGAGGATAAGCTCACTCCGGATGACATTGAGAATGGAAGCCGCATCGCAGCGAAGGAAATGGTGCAGACCGGCAGCGTTTTCTTTAATGATATGTACTTCGACATCGACCGTACCATCAAAGTTGTCGAGGAGACAGGAATGCGTGCGTGCATCGGCATAACGGTGATGGAAATGCATTCACTGGCGGTTGAACAGGGCAAGAGAGAGTTCGTGGAGCAGTTCAAGGATCCTACAGGCGGCAGGATACAGCTTGCCATCGCGCCACATGCTATCTATACCGTTGGAAAAGAGAAACTTATGCGCAGCGCCGAGTGGGCCCGCAAATGCGGTCTGAAATTGCACATTCACCTGTCGGAGACGGCCGTCGAGGTGGAAAACTGTCTCAAGGAGCACGGCATGACTCCGGTCAGATACCTTGATTCCATAGGCTTCCTCGGCCCGGATGTGGTGGCTGCACATTGCGTGCACATAGATGAGGGAGAGTGGGATATACTCGCCGAACGCGGTGTGACTGCAGTCCATAATCCTTGCTCGAACATGAAGCTTGGCAGCGGCCGCTTCCCATACGAACTGGCCATCAAGTCCGGAGCCAGGATCGCCCTTGGCACAGACGGTTGTTCTTCCAATAACAATCTGGATATGCGCGAGGAGATGAAATTCGCGGCTCTGATGGCAAAGTGTGTGAGTGCGGATACGTCCGGGCGTCTGTCAAATACCGGTGACCCGACCCTGTTGCCGGCAGATCTGATTCTGAAATGGGCGACCGTGAACGGCGCCCAGGCTTTCGGCATCGATGCCGGCGAAATCGCAGAAGGAAAACTTGCAGACTGTCTGCTGGTGGACCTTGGTGATATCCGCATGCAGCCGAACCACAATCTGGTGTCAAACTGGGTTTATGCAGCTTCTTCAGACTGCGTGAAGACCGTGATCTGCGACGGACGGGTGATCAGATAAGAATCCTTGAACAGGCTTCTATGATATTCAGGCGGGCAATATGAGGTTGTACCGCCTTTTCTATGTCCATGCCTTCGGGGGTGACGGCTATAAGTTGTGAAAATCCCAGAGACTTCAGGTTCGGGCAATCTTCAATCGTTCCGGAAAGCAGTGCCGTTGGAATCCCGGCAGCCTTTGCGCGGCCAAGCACTCCGTATGGCGTCTTGCCCTGTGCTGTCTGGGAGTCGGAGCGTCCTTCACCGGTAATCACGAGGTCAGCACCTTCAATTATGCTGTCAAATCCGATTGCATCGAGAACCAGTTCTATGCCTGGTACGAGGCTGGCTCCGAGATAGGCGGCGAAAGCTCCTCCAAGTCCTCCAGCCGCACCTGCTCCTTTCATTTTGCGAACATCGGTTCCGGTCTCTTCGAGTATTACCATGGAGTAGTCTTCAAGTCTCTTTTCAAGTAGCTCCACCATCTCTTCCGAGGCGCCTTTCTGAGGGGCGAAGATACGGCTGGCACCGCGATCTCCGACATAGGTGGCATCCACATCGCAGGCGCAGGTAAAGTGCAATCCGTCAAATGATTGAATCTTAGTCTTCAGGAAGTCTACCATGCCTTTGCCTCCATCGTTGATGGCACTGCCTCCTAGCCCGATGAGAAAGTCTGTACAGCCTCTGCCCGCAGCGTCCAGGATAAGCTCGCCGACACCTTTCGAGGTGGCGTTCCAAGGATCTCTTTCGTCTATGGTTTCTCCATTTTCGGAACTATGCAGAACATACTTCAGACCGCAGGCTTCGGCAACTTCGATGACGGCTGTCCTGCCGGAAATCAGGTACCGTGCCTTTGCAGGGCGCCCGAGAGGGTCGGTTACTGCCGCTTCCGAAAAATATCCCTTCAGGCTCTTCTCCAGAGCGCAGACCAGTCCTTCGCCTCCGTCGGCCACCGGGACTGTGACAAATCCGGCGTCGGGGATTCTATTCTTCAAGCCTTCAATGACATATGCGGCAACCTCTTCGGAACTGAGGCAGCCTTTGAATGAATCCGGGGCGATGACAATCTTCATTTTGTTCGCAAATGTGACACAAATATAGCTTTTTCTAACTTGTTTAATTCGTTCAAACCAGTTAATTTTGTAGGATATTTTATGATAATAAAAACACCAGGCAATGAAAGTTCTGAAATTCGGAGGTACATCGGTAGGCTCGGTTGACAGTCTGAGGAATGTCAAAAAGATCGTGGAAGCCTGCAACGAACCGGTAGTAGTTGTTGTATCAGCCCTCGGCGGCATTACAGATAAACTTTTGAAAACCGCTGCAATGGCAGTGGAAGGCAATGCGGACTATATAAGGTCTCTCGATGAGATGATCGACCGTCATCATTCCACAGTCCGCGAACTTATCCCCGAGAATGGGGAGAGACAGCGCCTGGAAGAGAGGATGGACGCGCTTTTTGCAGAGCTCAGGAGCATCTACAAGGGTGTATTCCTCATCCATGACCTGTCGGAGAAAACCTCCAACACCATAGTAAGCTACGGCGAGCGCCTCTCCAGCGACATCTGCTCTGTGCTCATCGATGGTGCCGTGTGGCATGACAGCCGCGAGTTCATAAAGACTGTCCGCAAGCAGGGCCGCAATGTCCTGGCTTCGGCTCTCACCCGCGAGTACATCCGCAAGGAGTTCGAGGGACTCGGCACTCTCGAGCAGATCTGCCTTGTTCCGGGATTCATCTCCCGCGACCTGCACAGCGGCGAAGTTACAAACCTTGGCCGCGGCGGTTCCGACTACACAGCCAGCCTCATCGCAGCTGCCCTGGATGCCCGTGTCCTCGAAATATGGACAGATGTGGACGGTTTCATGACCGCAGACCCTAGAGTCATCTCGACTGCCTATACGATCGACTCCCTGACCTATCACGAGGCCATGGAGCTCTGTAACTTCGGAGCCAAGGTTGTATATCCTCCAACTATCTATCCTGCCTGCGCAGAGAATATTCCTATCCTCATCAAGAATACCTTCCGTCCGGAGGTGAAGGGTACGGTGATCTGCAACGAGAACAAGTTCTCCAAGACCACCATCAAGGGTATTTCATCAATCAAGGACACCAGCATCATCACCGTGGCCGGTCTTTCGATGGTCGGCGTGATCGGTGTGAACGAGAGAATCTTCTCGACGCTGGCGAAGAACGGTATCAGTGTCTTCCTCGTCAGCCAGGCTTCGTCCGAGAACAACACTTCCATAGGTGTCAGGGACGCTGACGGCGACCTGGCCTGCGAGGTGCTCAACGAGGAATTCGCAAAGGAGATCGAGACCGGCGCCATGTATCCTATGAACATCCAGCGCAATCTGGCCACTGTTGCAGTGGTCGGCGAGAACATGAAGAAGACTCCGGGCGTTTCCGGCAAGCTTTTCGGCGCGCTCGGCCGCAGCGGTATCAGCGTGATCGCCTGTGCGCAGGGAGCGAGTGAGACCAATATTTCGTTCGTGGTCGAAGGCAAGTGGCTCCGCAAGGCGCTCAATGTCATCCACGACAATTTCTTCCTGTCGGAATACCAGGAACTGAACCTCTTCCTCTGTGGAATCGGAACCGTCGGCAGCAGTCTGATAGAACAGATCGCATCCCAGAAGGAGAATCTGATGTCCCAGCGCAACCTCAAGATAAATGTGGTCGGCATCGCAAACAGCCGTCACGCCATCTATGAGCGCAGCGGTCTGGATCTGAACAACTACAGGGAGCGCCTGAATGCCAGCGAGCCTAGCGACATCCAGGCTTTCAAGAACGAGATCATCTCGATGAATATCTTCAACGCCGTATTCGTGGACTGCAC
>JAKSJK010000110.1 GCA_024398095.1 Bacteroidales bacterium | reverse complement strand
CCGGAAGCCCATTCTTCGAAATGGCGGGCGAAACGGTGGTTGGATATGACGACATACTCGTCAACGAGTCCTGCCCCATCGATGTCTTCGATAAGCCAGTCAAGAATCGTCTTGTCCCTGACCTTGAGAAGAGGCTTAGGGAAATTTTCCGTCAGAGGATACAGACGGGTGGCATAGCCGGCAGCTAGTATAAGACACTTCATGTTATTTGAGTTTTACACCATCTGCGCTGTCGCAGAGATGGAATGAATACTTTCCTTCGAGTTCCGGGAAGACACGGAGGTACTCCCTGGAGACATCCCTTTCGATAGACTCCACACGGGCAGGATCCACCAGAGCCATGCAGCAGCCCTTGAAGCCGGCACCGCTGAAACGTCCTCCGTAGATGCCCTCCGTCCCGGTCATTATTTCATAAAGAGCTTTGAGTTCCGGAGAACCGGTTTCCCAGTTGCAGATGCTGGAATGACCGCTCTCGAAACTGAGACGGCCGAACTCGGCAATGTCTCCCCTGCGCCACGCCTCGGCGCCCCTCTGCACGCGGTCGAACTCCGTATACCAGTGTTCGGCACGCCTTGCCCAGGTTTCAGGCAGACGGTTCTTGTACTGCTCGTAAACCTCGCGCGGAATATCGCGCAGGTTGGTCTCACTGAACTTGCCGTACTCCATCCCGGCGAAAGCCTTGAGCGCATAGGCAGCGCTGCGGGCCTCGTCCACACGCATATTGAACTTGCTTCCCGCAAGAATCCTTTCGACTCCGCTGAAGAAGATGGCAATCTTGAAAGGAAGTTCACCGGTGGTATTTCCGAAGCTGATCAGTTCGTATTCGTCGGTCTTGGTGTCGAGATACAGCAGTCGATTCTTGGCGGAATACACCTCGCAGCTCTGGTCCAGCTTGCCCGAATTCACTCCTACATACTTATTCTCTGTCAGAACGGAAATCTCAATCAGCTCACTCTCGTCCAGCTGCAGGTCATTCACCTTGCATAGGGCCTCCAGGAAGCAAAGCACAACCGCTGCGGAAGAACTCAGGCCTCCGATCGGAAGGCTTCCCTGGATCACACCGCTGAGGCCTCTCTTGAGGGGATATCTCTCACTCAGCAGAAGGGTTGCGCCACGCAGATAGTCGGCCCAGTCGTTCTGTTTTACAGCCGGGACCTGCAGTATGTGCCACTGGGCACGCTTCTCGAACTGAAGGGAACAGAGCTCTACAACGCCGTTCTGCTTGGGGCTGTAGGCCATATGTATTCCCTTATCGATCGCAAGCCCGGTTATCTTGCCCAGATTGTGGTCTGAGTGGGCGCCGATAGGACATACACGGTAGGGACAGAAAGCCAGTGCAGACGGTTCCCTGCGATAGATTTCAAAAAATTTTTCCTGACAGAGCATAAACTCAAAAGTGTCTGTAGCCGAGGTAATCACGGTCTGCACCAATCCAGTGGATCTGGGGTTCACATTTCGGGACTATACGGCCAATTCTATAATATGGTATGGCAAGTCCTGCCAAGGCAGCCTCGTCTGCAGTGAAGAGAAGTTCGTAGTCTTCCCCGCCCTCCAAAGCCAGTCCGGTGGCTGATTTGCCGAACTTATCGGCATATGCACGGGTCTCAGAACTTATCGGAAGCAGGTTCATATCCACCTCCGCACTGACGGCAGAAGCCTCGCATATATGCCTGAGATCCGAAGCTACGCCATCGGATATATCCATGCAGGAATGCGCCCCGGCTTCGCGCAGGGAGATGCCCTCACAGATTCGTGGAAGCGGTTTGAGATGGGCATCCAGCAGTTCGTGGACAGCCTCCCTATGGTTCAGGATGCTGTCAAGACCTGCGGCAGAAGCCCCCAGGTTGCCGGTGACGCAGATCAAGTCTCCGATCTTAGCTCCGGAACGCTTGAGCGAGGTGCCCGCAGGGCACTCCCCAAGCACGGTGACGCTGATGGAAAGCTTTTCCGGGGAAGATGTGGTATCTCCACCCAGCAAAGGACAATCAAAGCGATCAGAAAGCTGACGGTAGCCCTCTATGAAGGCCTCTCTCCAGTTGTCGTCCAGTTTTGCCGGAAGTGCAAGAGAAAGAAAGCTGGCGACAGGCTTTCCACCCATGCCAGCTATGTCACTTATATTCACAGCTGCGGACTTCCAGCCGAGTTCGAAAGGAGTGATTCCGTCGAGAAGGAAGTGCACGTCCTCCACGAGCATATCGCTGCTGACAAGGGTCTCGCGACCCTCATGCTGAGGCAGCACGGCGCAGTCATCACCTATTCCGAGCACCCCTTCAGGCGACCGGAAAGAATCCTTGATCCTTGAAATAAACTGGAACTCGCCCAGAGACATTACTCCGCCTGAATCTTGGCACGGACTTTGGCGATTGCCTCTTCGGCCTCCGCAAATCCTGCCTTCTTAGCCTGCTCGTAATATGTGAGGGCCTTCTTGTAGATATCCTGGGTCATGTTGGCCATCTTCTCCTTGTTCTTCCTCCAGCTGACGCTAGGGGCGTTGTCGGCAACTTCCTCGAGGAGTGCACCGGCATCGAAGAGCATCTTGGCCTGGGCTTTCACGGTCTTCTTGAGCTGCTCGTTCTGGGCAGTGATTTTCTCGTTCTGCTCAGCGATTGTGCCCTCGTGCTCCTTGATGGTCCTACCCTGGCGGGCAATCATCTTGTCTTTGTCGGCAATTACAGACATAAGGTTGGAAATCTGGTCCTCCTGCTGGGTGATGACACCTTTGAGGCCTTCCACAACCTTCTTGAATTCCTTGTTCTTGGCCATCAGTTCCTCGCTGGCAGCCTCAAGCTCGCCGATGCGGGCGCGGATACTTTCCAGGCTCATATGGATGGCTTCCGCCTGCTTGATGTCGCCCTTGCCGGACTCGACATCATTCCTCAATGATGAAGTCCTGCCCGCGATGATCGAAAGTTCATCGAGAATGAGACCGATCTGCTCATTCTGCTCAATGAAATCCTTCTGGATGGCTTCCTTGGTCTCTTTGAGCTCATTGTACTCGCCCTTGAGGGCATCATACTGTTTGCGGCTCACAACACCGCTGTTGCAGGACATGAGAATGCCTGCGATGGAAATGAAAGTGATTACTTTGTTAAAGTGCATGTGAAGTTTTCTTTTTCGAATTTGATGCTTGTCTTGTCGATATCTTCAATGTAGCTCATGGTGCCTTCACCAAGTTCGTCACATCTGATAACGCCATCGTCGCAGATATCGAGAGTGATCACCCTTGGCGAGTACTCGCTGAGGATGGTGAAAACATAAGCCTCATTAATGTCTCGGGAAACGGTGCCGGTGAAGCGCACTGTGGAATCCGCATAGTCGAAGCGGACCTCATAGTTACCTTCGATGAGATCCTTGATTTCTGTCACTTTCTTTTCTGTCAATGCCTCGCGAGCCTCCTTTTCGAGGATGTACTTCATCGAGAACATGTAGCCGCAGCAGGTAACAGCCACAAGCATGAGAGCCAGGGAGAAAACTCTCTGGATCGTTCCGGAAGCAGACTTACCGCTGTTCATGTTATTCTGATCGTTCAGTTTAGTCATCTGGAAAGCCATTTTCATGGTCAATTCACAAATATATCAAAAAATGTCGGTAGTATCAAACCCCGACATTCAAAAAAATCAAAAATGATAATCCGCCAGACCATCTATAGGCGCCGGGACAAAGCGTCCCAGAGAAATGCCGTGGCTGGCCGCCACCTTCGAAAATATGTCCCTGCAGGCATACCCGAAACCTCCCACAACACCGACCTTGTATTCGCCGACAGGATACTTCGTCAGCAACCGTACAATGAAATCATTGAAGTTGGAATCGACCAGTTCACGCACATACGCGCTTTTGGGGTACCATTCCAGGAGGAAGGGAGCAAAGGAGCCCAGATACGCAGCTGGAGCCCCTCCACGGTAGATATTCTCGACAATGGACTGGTAAGAAGAGTCGAAGCGGGAGGAAAAATCCGCCGCCACATCCGCAGGAACCAGGTCCTTGATGAAATCCGCCATGAAACGGCGTCCAAGGGCTGCTGCACCTCCGTCATCCCCGATGATGAAGCCCCCGGAATAGGCCTTCAGCTCCACATCGTTGCCGTCATAGAAGCAGGCATTGGAACCGGTTCCCAATATCGCGGCAATGCCCTTCGAGTGTCCGCAGACAGCACGGGCGGCAGCGACGAGGTCATTCTGGATTTCCACCTCTGCCACATCGAGCTTGGAATGCAGGAAGGCCTCCAGTTCGAGACTTATCTCCTCCGTGACAATTCCGGCGGTGTAGAAATAGAACCCGTCTAGCCTGCAGTCAATCTGCGACAGGCCTTCACACAGATGCTCCTTGACGGTTTCCATCGGCATGGAAGACACATTCGTGCCGGCACAGGTGAATGACCTGTCCCCCACTCTCCATGCGCTCTTCGTTGCGCCGCTTTCTACGATTGCTATCATTTTCTGAAATATGCCTCCACAGCCTGGCGCACATGGCCATACTTGAGCAGGAGAGCTTTGGCACTGTCATAGTCGACGATGCCTGTAGCCTCCATGATCATACGGGTACCACGGTCGACCAGCTTTGAGTTAGTAAGTTCCATATCCACCATGCGGCTGCCTTTCACATGTCCGAGAAGCACCATCACCGATGTGGATATCATGTTGAGTATCAGCTTCTCAGCCGTGCCCGCCTTCATACGGGTGCTGCCCGTTACGAACTCCGGGCCCACGACCGCCACAACCGGCATCTCGCAAGACTCGGCAATGGGCGCCCCTTCGTTGCAGGTCACACAGCCGGTCAGAAGTCCGTTCCTGCGCGCTGTCTCCAGGCCACCTATCACATATGGCGTACTGCCGGAAGCAGCGAGTCCCACGACCGTATCGTCGGGAGTGGGATTGTACGGCAATATATCCTTCCAGGCCTGCTGAGTGTCATCCTCTGCGCCTTCGACGGCCGAGCGGATCGCAGTGTCACCGCCGGCAATGAGTCCGATGAACTTGTCGCGCACACCGTAGGTCGGTGGAATCTCCGATGCATCCACGACACCGAGACGGCCGCTGGTGCCTGCTCCGATGTAGAACACACGGCCTCCGCGGCGCATCCTCTCCACGATTCCGTTCACGAGAGCCTCAATCTGGGGAATGGACTTCGCAACTGCCTCAGGCACAGAATGATCCTCCGAATTGATGGCCTCCAGCAGCTGCGTGGCGGTCATCTGATCCAGATTGGAATAATTGGACAGGGATTCGGTGGTTCTCATTACAGACGTGCGTCGATGAGGTTTGGATAATGGTCGGTGAGAGGAACGGTGAAATAAGGAGTCAGGCAATCGAATACGAGGACTTCGGCCTCACCTGCATTCCAGATGAAGCAGTGGTCGATTGCACCCACCGAACGCTCAGCACCCTTGCGGCGGCTGACACGTGAATATCCGTCGCCAGGAGCACAGATATGGTGGCCATTCTCAAGGTTGCCGTATACGGTCGCAGCCTTGTAGCAAGGTACGAAGCCTTCATTGAGGAAAAGTCTGATAGGCAGGGTGTTTTCCTCGCAGTTCATGTCACCGGTCACGAAGATCGGACAATTGTACTTAGCCTTGATTATCTTGGCCTCTGCAATCATCAGGCACACCTGCGAGGCACGCGCCTCGGTGCTGCCAGGCTGAGCCTTGTCGCCCTTCCACCAGAGATGGGTGTTGAGCACTGCGAAGGTCTTGCCGTCGCTCTTTCTCTTGAACACAGCCCAGGTGTAGGACTTGCTGCCGTGGTTGCTCCATCTTTCAGGAGTGTAGAGGCAATA
>JAKSJK010000011.1 GCA_024398095.1 Bacteroidales bacterium | reverse complement strand
AGGGTATTTTCTTCAGAATCTAGAAACTGTACCGCAGTCCCAAACCAGGAATCATGGTATAAATAAAAGTCTGGAAGTCAAAACACCAGCCTGTCCCATATTCTTTGGACGGACATACGGAAAGAGCCACATGGGGTCTGAAGTCTAGAGATATCTGAAAAGGTACATTGTGAGATTTATACTCAAAACCGAATTGTACCGGGACAGACATGAATAAGCCTGGTCTGTATTTTACCATAGGGACCTCGTGCTCCTCCTCTCGTCTGTATGTTGGCATGGAGCGAGACCCTCCAATGCCTAATCCCGCTCCAGCATATAAATTACACCCCCCCCGAACAAGGTTCCATTCATGAATTGAGAAGTTGTATAACACAGAAACAACACCAACCGCGTCATTTTTCGTAGGCATAATTGACATCGTTGTCTCAATGAAATCTTCTCTCTGGCCGGAGTAGTGTTGATACGAAACTGCCCAATCTATCAATCCAACGCGCACACCGACAGCCTTTGGCTGAGCACAACCCCAAACAGGAAATATCATAGCGAACAATGTTAACACTAATTTCCTCATCTGCAAAACTATATTTCATTAAAACCCGTTAACATTTTCAAAGTGTAGTGATAATTCACATCATCCCCTGCAACATGGGCCACCCAGTCACCAGATGGGTATTTTCTTCAGGGTCTAGTCCTTTACGCAGCGCAGTGATGCTGCGACGAGAGTATAGTCACCCTGGGCGATGGAAACCTTGCCGAGGTTGTTGACGCTGGTAAAGGTGGTCATGAGCATGAAGAACTCTGGACGATCCTTGGAATTGATGCCACGGGCTGTAGACGTCATGGTGTAGTTCATCGCAAGCTTTCCGACCATAGAGGCGATTGAGCAGGTAGTCGAGGTGGCAAGGATGGTGCGGGCAGATCCGCTGTAGACACAACCAGACATGGTGTAGTTGAAACCAGCCTCGTTGAACTTGCCGATAGTAGCATAGCCTGCAGTTGCATCCCAGAAGTATGCGCTGGAATTGGTCTGGGTGCCGCTCTCGTTATCTTCAGCGAAACTGCTGGCATTGGAGGTGCCGCAGAGAGCATAGAACTCGGCACGGGTAGGGATGTGCCAACCGTCAGGGCAGATACCCTGGCAAGCCTCGAAGCTGCGGCAGTTTTCCTTGGTGATGGTCGCGCCGTACGCAGCCTCAACCATATAGAGAAGACCCATCTCCTTCACATCCTCGTCAGAAGTGAGAGGGGTAGCGGTGGTACCATCGGATGCATATGGATAGAAGATCTTTGCCTCTGGATCATTGTAGGTAGAAGAAGCGCTCATACCTTCTGGAACATATGCCATAGGCTCGGTCATCCAGGTCTTTCCGTTGATGACTGCAGTGGTATATTTCTTTCCATGGTAGTTGAAATAGCCCTCGAACTCTTCGAAAACAGGACCCTCTACTACTGGTGTGTCACCGTCGAGGTTTCCGCCGTTCTGCCAATCCTGGATGTCGCCTGAGATCTGCGCATTCACCTGATCGGCAGAAACGCTGACGGTAAGGGTGTATGAGTAGCCGGCCTTGAGAGTTGCCTCCTTGACTCCGGAAACCACAGTGGCGCCGTTCTTGACCTTAACTGAAAGACCCATGTCAGCGAGATCCTGAGGAGCGACCACAGCCGCATATTTCTTGGATGGGGTGATGGCCTCCGGGATGATGTTGATCTTCTCTGCTGCAGGATCGGCTGCAACCGTAACCACGCCGGCCTCATCGATTGAGACGGTGGCGGTAGGGTTGATATTCTTGAGCACGATGCTCTCCACCTCGACTGCGAAATCGGCGTTCACCACGATGTTGAGCTGGGCGAACTGGTGGCGGAACTTGGTCATAACCGGAGCCGAAGTAGGATATACCTTGGTCTCGACTGCGGTCATGAAGTCGGAAGACTCGGTACCTGCGCTCTGGTCAGCGGCAACGGTGAAGGAGGTCGGGAAGCTCTCCTGGTAAGGATAGTAGGCGATCACGGTGCTGGTCTTTCCGCCCTCCGCATACCACTTCAGGTTGCCGGTAAAGACATTTGCACCATAAGTAAACTTCTGGTTCTCGACATAGGCCTGACCGTCTTCAGTGACGATCTTCACACCAATCTGGTCGCCCTGGTTGAAGTTGAGGCTGAGGGCACGGGTGATGATAGGCTCGAGGACCACGTCCGGAGTCTCTTCGACCACTTCAGGTTTGTTGCAGGCTGCCAATACAGCAGCAACTGCGAGGAATGAAACAATTTTTTTCATACTCTTATGATTTAGAATTTATATCCAAATGTCAGATTGCCGGCAAATCTGTCCGCTCCAGGGAGCAGCTTGACTCCGAAAGCATGGGTATAGTCGGCATTTAACTTTATATATATACCTTTCCAGATGTCGCAGCCTACACTGAGTCCTGCGCACATCCTGGAGGCAGTATTGTATTCAATGGACTTTTCATACCATTCTGTGAGGCGGTAAGGCTCGGTAGAAACGCCACTGTTCTCCGCCACTTCTCGCTCATTCTCGCGTACAAGGCCGTCGATATAACCAAGACCGAAAGAAAGATCAAAGCGGGAAATCTTACGGGTGTAGGCTGCCTTCACATTCCAGCATACGAGGTTTTCCTCAGCCACGAAAGGGTACATCTGGGATGCGGTGCTGAGTTCTTCCTCGAGTCCGGCTCCGATCTCAAACTCATTCTTGCCGACCTCCAGGCCATATTCCACCTCCAGTTCCTCTGCCTGACGGAAAAGAATCTGATTGGAACCATGCTCAATGACCTGGGTGACGCCACCTTCGGTCTGCCTTTCAATGACGGTTTCACGGTTGGTGAGTTCGCGGTAGGCAAGATCGACGCGCAGCGAGTGCTCCATTTCCCCTGTCTCCCAGCTTTCACCCAGGAAGAGTCTGATATTATGGGACGGGAAGCGGTACCACACGAACTGCTTTTCACCTGCCTTGCCGGAGCCGTAGCGGTAGTCCAGCCCCATGAACATATTTCCATACTGCATCTGCGCGGCAGCGCCGTAGTACATGTTCATAAGCGGCAGGCCGTTTACACCGGCCTCATCCAGATGGATGCCGCTGCCCTGCCATGACTCCAGCTTGCCGAACATCAGTCCCTTGTCCAGGAATGCATCATAGGTCTCCTTGGTGCCTATCTGCTTTGCCACGGGGGTGTCCGAGGTCTTGCGGAGTATGGCGTTGAGACCTACGGCCCACTTGCCATGGTGCCAGATTACGCCAGGAGAGAGCGTCATGTCCAGCATATAGTTGCTGTGGCGGAGGTCCTTCCTCTTGGCATAGTTGGCGGAGGTGAAATCCATACCTGCACCGATCCTCCACTCAGGAGCGATATCCACAGAAATCGCTCCATCGAAGGCATAAGTCTGACGGATCTTGCGGCCCGGAGTAAACTCCAGAACATCTATCGGATAGAAGCCCGGATTGACAAAGATGGAACCGCACATGTTGCTGCCCTGCATCTGCTGGAAGCTGAAGGAGCCCTGCATGGAGAACTTCTTCAGGTGCACCAGGGCAGAAGCCCCTGCGCCTACATTCCACGGCATGTCCGCCTCCCAGGTCCTGTGGAAGCCGCCAGCTTCCATTTCGGCCTTCAGACTCGCATCGGCGCTTCTTGCCACCGAGGTATCCTGACGTATGCCCACTGGGTTGGAGAAGTCCTGCCAGAAGTTGCGTCGGAGCACCTTTTCGTGCTCACTGCGATCCATCGACCCCTCTCCTGTAAATATCTGAGCCTGCAGTGCTGTGCCTGCAAGCATCATAGCCATCGCAAGGACGGCCTTTGTAATGACTGTCCTATTCATGCAATGACTGTTTTTCGGTTTCATAGAAATCTGCCGTCGAATTGTTGGTGTCCTGAAGCACCTCGAAGCCGGAGGCATCTGTAAGTTCTTTGTCTACGCGGCGCATCAGAGTGTGGCCCAGATAGACATTGGAAAGCGTGACATAACCGGCGTCCAGTACATCCACAAGCCTCTTCACATTGGAAGAGCTGCGGCCATCGAAGACTTCAACCGCATCCACGATCCACTCCTTCGGACAGGCAAAGACCTTCGCTCCGTTGGTCGATCCCGGAATAGGCTTGATGGATTCTTCAAGGGCGAGATGTTCCCTCATGCCTACTCCCTTCGACTTGTAGAGCAGCACGACCGGAGAGGCGTTGGAGATCATGGTTGCATTGATAGACGGGTTGGTCTTGACCAGGCAGTTGAGGATGTGGTCTTCGCGGATCTGATCGCCTGGAACAGGGTTATAGGAAGTATTCGTGAAGTAGTTGGAGTTGTACATCACGAAATAGTCCGGATTGTTCAGGTTGACGGACAGAGGGAAGGATGCGGCATGGTTGATGGCACCCCTGATGCATAGCACAGCATCCTCGCCCGGCGCCAGGGGGAAGGTGTTTCCTGTACCCGGGAACTGCCATACGGCATCCGCCACCGGAACGAATTCCGGATACACCGGCTTGCCCTCCGCATCCTTGCCCAGGAACGGATTGGTAGCAGTTGCGTTATATGGGTGGATGGTGCCCACGCACAGACTGTCCAGGTACTGCACATCCACATCGTTGTTGTGGATGATAATGTACTGGTCGGCCTGGTAGGTGCCCTCCTGAGGATCCTTGCGGCAGCCTCCGCTGTATATTTCCTTAATTACGAGTTTGCCGGCCTTCGTCCTCTTGAGGGACAGATTCAGGCTTGCGCCACTGCCCTTTACGACATATTTGTCAACAGTTCCGTTGAATATATTTTCTCCCGTACGGTCTGAAATGCTGATCCTGTATATGCCCAGAGGCAATTTCAGGCTTGCCTTTGCTGAGGCGTCCGTCTGCACCTTGTACACATTGCCAAGGTTTACATCCTCGGCTTTGACTGTCACTCCCTCGCGCGCCATGTCGGTGAATCCATCCGGATAGACCGCCTGGACAACCATCTCGAAGAGGGTGTCCTCATACGGATTGACGATCCCGGTGGTGCAGGATCCCAGCAGCAGGAGAGGCAGGATTATGCTTATGATCTTCTTCATGGCTCTATATCTTTATCCTGCAGGTGAGTCCATAGTAGAAAGCCGGCGTGAAGATGGCGCCGACGCCCGTTGCCATGGATGTCACAAACGGGCGGGAATTGGTAAAGTTGTTGGCAAAGAACGACAGGCTGACATGCTTTCCTATCTCCTTGGTGATGCTGAGGTTGGCAGAGCAATAGAAACCGTAGCCGTCCTGATCGAAGGAGTAGATGTTGTTGGAAGTCAGCTTGAGGCTGCTGTACTTCGGATCCGTGGTGAAGTCCGGAATGTCTTTCACCATGGTTACCTTGCCATCGGTATCCAGCACAGCCACTGGCCAAAGCTCGTAGTATCCGGTCTCAGTCCTGCTGACGCCCGGAGCCGGAAGGTTGCGGCTCCTGGTGAGGATTGACATCTCCAGGCGGCAGGTGATCACGAGTTTCGCCTCCGGGATGTGGGTGATAGAGGTGATGTTCGCGTCCAGATTGTGGGTCAGCTTGCCGGCAACCAGGCTGCTTCCGCCGCCATGTCCGTTCTCATATATGCCCACATACTCGTATGAACGGTTTGCGATGCTGGAGTGGGAGCCGCCTCGGTAGTAGTAGTTGAGCGTCTCGTCGTCCACCTTGGTCCAATTGTAGGAAGCGTCGGCACGGAATGAGGTGCGGATTGGTCTGATTTCAGGGAAATCAACGGTCAGTTCGACACCCGCCCTGCGGAGATCCTCTCCATTGTCCTGCATGGTATTCTTTACAAAAGTACGGTCCACGACCTTGGTGTCCATGGCTTTCCAGAACGGATATTCTCCGCCGCGGACGAAGACCTCGCCAGTTCGGCTGTCCACCTTGATCTCCGGATTGTCCGGCATCACGAAATCGGACGGCTTCCCAAGCAGGGAGTAGGTGAACGGAGTGTAGAGACTGGTCAGTCCGTAAGGATGTCTGGTGAGGTTGTAGAAGCCCACGAGGCCTATCTTGAAGTCGCCAAGCTCCATATCCACGCCTATCTCGGAATTCTCGTTGCGCTGCCAGCGGAGGGCAGGATTGAACTGGATCTGGTATGGCAGGGTATAGAAGACATATGATGAATTGTCGCCATAGGAAAGCTGGAAGGTTTCCTTGTCCCAGTACTCCTGCTTAGGGAAGAGGATGTAGAAAGACGGCAGCTTTTCGGTTACACCCCATCCTCCGCGGATGCTGAACGCCGGGCCGAAACTCCACTTCGCGTTGAAACGAGGCGACCAGGTTGTCATATTCCTGTATTCGCTACCCTGGATGAAGACATTTTCCATTCGCAGACCGGCGGTAAGCTCAAGTTTGGATTTGCCCACCGGAAGGGTGAAGTGCTCTTCGGCATAGGCCGAGAGATTGTGCATGAACGGATACTGGCGGTAGTCCCTTTCGCGGAACTTGTCAGCCGCCAGGGCCGGATCCAGATAATACTCACCACGGCCGACATTTCCGTTGGCCTTCCACTGCAGACCGGCCTTGAACTGGCTCTTGGTCTCGCCCCAGCGCTTGGTCCATTCGTACTTCATCGAGGCGGACGCATCAAGTTCCTTGGAATCGATCATGGCGTCGGAAAACCATACCAGAGGGAGGCTCTCTGCCAGATAGTAACCCTCGCTCTCAGCGTGGACCGCCGGCTTGTGTGAAGCAAAATTGTTGAAGGCATGAACCCTTGATAGATTGTCCTGGTAGCTTACCGAAGCATCAAATTTAAGGTTCGTGATCCAAGACCTGTTGAGCAGCCAGGTAAGGGATGTATTGCCCCTGAACACGTTGTCGCGCACCTTGGAGAATTCGCCGCTGAAGGCGTCCGGATCGTCCTTTGAGTTCATTCCGCCGATGTTGCCGGAAAAGCCCGCCTCGAAGCGCAGCACCTTCGAGAAAGTGTTGGAATAGTTGAGTGTAAGTCCGCGCCTGGTGTAAGACTCGTAAGGACTCACAAGCTGCCTGGTGGCTCTGGCCCACTCGAGACTGGCGTTCAGCACGCCGCGGTCTTTCTGCAGATCGAAGCCCTTGGAGGCGGAAACCTGGTAAGTCCTCGGATTCACCGAGAAGCTGATATTATACGGTGTGCGTCCGTGCTTGGTGTTGATCTTCACCATGCCGCTGTTGAGGTCGCCGTATTCGGCCGATGGCACACCCGTGATAACCTCGACTGATTCTATGTTGTCCACAGATATGCTCCTGGTGTCCACACCGGACATCTGTGTCATTCCGGCATTGTTGCCCATTCGCACGCCATCCACCTCGAGAGCGGTACCGAACGCCGCGTTACCGGCACTGGAGCCGCCCGCACGCAGGGAGAAGGAGTTGCTGGCAGTAAGATCCGGATTGACCGTCTTTCCTCCCGGGAGAAGGGCAGCCATGTCGGTCATACTGGACATCTGCAGGTGGTCCAAGGCCTCGCGCCCCAGCTTGTGGGAGGTGCTCAGACCGTCTTTCGGACGCTGCGCAGTCACCACCACCTCATCCAGGGCGAGGGACTGTTCGTTCATCTTCAGGTTCAGGGTCTCCTCATCTTTGGCGACATTGATTTCCATCTCCACATCCACATATCCAAGCAGGCTCAGCTTGAGCATATACCTGCCGGGCTGGACATTCTTCATCTCGAAATCGCCGTCAAGGCCGGTCACCGCCCAGAGGTAGTCGTCACCCAGCTTGATGACGGCTCCGGTGAGAGGCTGACCGTTTGCGGCATCGGTTACGACACCGCTGATGCGCTTACCGGATGGACCGGCAAGTGCCGCCGCCGGGGAGAGCAGCAGAACCAGGCATAGGAATATGTTCCGTAATGCGCGCATCTTTCCTGATTATGAATTAAAAACCGAGTTCTCCGACCACGCGTCCCATCTTGCCGTAGTTTTCAAGGCAGAAGAGGACGTAGCGGATATCGACGTTTATACACTTGTTATAGTCTTTTGTAAATGACGAGTCGCCGGCGAGGGATTCGGTGTTGCCATCGAAGGCCAGGCCGATGAGACGGCCATAGGCATCGAGAACCGGGCTGCCGGAATTGCCGCCTGTGATGTCGTTGTCAGAGATGAAGTCCACCTCGCCGTTCCACTTGTACTTCTTGCAGAACGGATTGTCCTCAAGCATCTGCTTCCAGTCGGACTTGAGGGTAAACTCGTACTCGTCCGGATTGTATTTCTGGAGAATGCCCTTGGTGGTGGACTTCCAGGATGTGAGGACGGCGTCGCGCGGGCTAAGTTCACCCACGGTGCCGTAGGTAAGCCTCAGAGTGGAGTTGGCGTCCGGATACTGGGCTATTCCCTTGTCCTCCCGCATCCGATAGAGGGCGTGGGTGTATTCCCTTCCGAGTGAGGACACGCCCTTTTCGGCAGCGGCAGCCTCGGCCTCATGGAAGGCGGTGATACGCACCTCGGTCAGATACTTGTACAGAGGGTCATCCTCGTAAGGGAACTGCTCCGCAACGAAGGCATCCACCTTGGCGCGGTCGGTCAGGAAGCTTGCGTCCCAGACAGCCGCGCACATTGCGTCGTAATCCTTGCCATACTGCTCCTTGAGGCTCTTCTGGAACTTGCCCATGAAGGCTTCGTCAATGTGTTCCATATACTCCTCGAGGCAGTAGCGGAAAATATCTTTCTCTACCCTGAGGTCAATGGCGTCGTAGATGGCAGGCATGGACTGGGCGGCATTGCGCGTACGGGTGCTGAGCCTCAACGCCACGATGTTCAGAGAGGTGGCGCGTATGATGCACTCCTTGAAGTAGGTCTCAGACTCTATAATCTTTTCAATGGCAGAATAAGAAGCGTCAAGGTCTTCCAGCAGGCTTCCCCACCTGCTGACCCTGCCGAAGTCTGAGACAATCCACTCGCGGAGTCCCTTCTCAATCTCCTTCTTCTCGTCAACCACCCCGAAACGCTTGTAGCAGGTCACGGTACCCTCGTCCAGCTCCTGCACGTTTGTGAGGCCGAAATAGCGGTCTGAGTACTTGAGCCTGATCGCCGGGTCGGCATTCATCCACCTGTTCATGATCCTGATGTTGCCGCCACGGATTCTGTTGGAGATCGGAAGCGTGACATCCTGCTCGAAGGCAACCTTCGCAGAGGAATTGTAACGATGGGTGATGCCCGGGAAGCCGAGAACCATGGTGTAGTCGCCTGGCTTGTAGCCGTCCAGGGATATCTCCAGCTTCTTCTTAGGTCTCAGCGGCACATTGTCTTTGGAATACTCCGCCGGCTTGCCGTCTGGCGAAGTATATATACGGTACATGGCGAAGTCACACTTATGCTGCGGCCAGTCCCAGTTGTCGATGTCGCCTCCGAAGGCGGAAATGCTCACCGGCGGCGCTGCAACCAGACGTATGTCGGAATACACCTCGTACAGGCAAATGTAGTATTTGCTGCCGCCCCACATGGATTCGAGGGAGGCCGTGTACTCGCCCTGGTAACGTTTTTCCATCACAGAAGAGAGCTTGCGGCTGCCGTAAGGCTGACCAGCCTCCTTGTATTCTGCGATGAGCTTCTCCACCTCGTCGGTCACATCGATGACCTTGTGGAGGAAAAGCATGTGCTTGCCGGGGATGTGGATTTCCTCATCCTGGCGGATGGCCCAGTAGCCGTCCTCGAGATAGTTGTGTTCCGGGGTGCTGAGTCCGAACACGTCGGAGTAGGCGCAGTGGTGGTTGGTGATCACCAGACCTTTGTCGGAAATCACGCTGCCGGTGCACTCGAAATCCAGCGCCACAATTGCATCGCAGAGACTGGTTCCGGGAGCCTCGTCATTGTAGATTTCCTTTGCGGAAAGCTTGCAGCCCCTGGCCTGCATGTCGGCCTCGATGGCCCGGGTCAGAGCGTGCACCATCCACATGCCCTCGTCCGCCCTGGCCACGGTGGCAAGGCAGACGAGAACGTAGGTAAGTGCTATCTTGAAAAATTTCATCTTTTATCGGTTGAGAGGGAAGACGGTGCCTTCCTGGTTGAATTTGATCTTGGCCGGTTCCTCACGGACATCATCCACAGCGTAGGTGATCTTCCAGGTCTCGGCTGAGAGCATCTCCCAGATCTTCTCTGCAGTCATCGGCTCCGTGAAGGTTACCTGGAGGGCCGGAACATAGTCGGCATTGAGCTTCACATCCACGGAAATCACACCCTCCTCGCTGGAGAGCCAGTTGCTGACGAATGGATAGCTGCGCTTGTAGAGAGGCTTCTCAAAGCCCTGGTTCACATATTCGTAGACATACCACTGCTGGTCCTTGAGGACCTCGGCGCGCGGTGCCACGTAGGTGGAGTCGCCCTGGGTGAAACGGCCGTTGAAGCTGCCGCTGCTGAAGCCGTCGAACATCATCTCGAGATATTCGCGGGTATCCATGGTACTGCTGCCGGACTCAAGCTTCACGAACTCGAAATCGACAGGGATGGACCTGAGCACCTCACCTTCCTTGTTGGTGATGTCCACGCTCTTCTTCTCAACAATCTCACGGAGTTCATCTTCGGTAAGCTCGCAGGTCGGATCTACATAGAGATGGACGATAAGAGGGCAGTCGTACTCTGAATCGAGACCGTAGACCTTCTTGTCGGTGTAGGTGAAACGGAACTGGTTCGCCAGATTGTTCAGATCGCTGGTGTTCGGCATGTGTTCGGTGCGGATGGTGAGTACCTTTACCTCCGGAACCTCATGCCAGTCCGGAGACTCGATCCTGCAGTGTGAAGGCACATAGATCTCCTCGGTAAGTTTCTCGACAGAGATGACTGCCGGATTGTAGGTGATCACAGCCCTGTGAGAGCGGACATAAGTCTTCACCCCGTGGACACCCTTGATCTTCTCCAGGCGGGCCATGAATGCCCTTGAACTGCCATAGCAGTGGACAGAAGTGAGATTTTCGATCTCCACTGTCTTGAGCGTGGACGGATCTACGAGCTTTACGAGCACGCTATCCTGATCATAAGCCTCAAGACCCCATTTTTCGTCAATGGTCGGAATCTCGAACTTGCTGCCGAATACCATTCCGAGCACGGTGATGACAACCGCCAGTGCAGCAGGGATGAGCTTGTTCCACCAGTTGTTGCGCTTGGTGCGGAGCACTCCGACATGGATCGCTTCGGTAGGGCAGACCGCACAGCATTCGCCGCAAAGGGTGCAGTCCACATGGTTGACCTTGCCGTCGAGGCTGCCGATGGCAATCTGGTATGGGCAGGCTCTCTCACAGCTGCCGCAGTGGTTGCAGAGACTTTCATTCTTCATCACGTGGATCGCCTGGAAGCGAGGCTTGCGGACTGCGACCTCGAGCACATAGCCCAGTAGACTGAACATTGCAAGCGGAATCCAGAGAGGCACATTGATGTTCACAACGGAAAGAACCCAGATGATTGCGAAGAGCACGAGGGTCCAGATCCAGAACTTCAAAGTATTGGAGATAGCTCCGAGCGGGCAGAGGTACTTGCACCAGAATCTGTCCACGATGAGGCCTCCGAGCACTACGCAGGTCACAGTTACTATGCTCATCCAGAGAGTGATCTCACCCTTGAAGCCGGTTGCAACCGCATAATAAGGATCGAGGTTCTTGCAGAAGAGCTCGCTTGCGGTCATGGTCATGTAGAACACCACGAAGAGGAGCACATACTTGAACACTCTGAGGATGCAGTCCAGCACGCCTCCGTTCTTAGGATTGAACCTCTTGATGCGCAGTTTGCGGTGGAGTTTGGTGAGCAGATCCTCGATGGTGCCGACAGGGCAGAGGAAGCTGCAGAAAAGCTTGCTGAAAAGGATTACGGCCGCTGCGAGGGCAAGGCCCATCATAATCTGTACCGAGCTCATGGAGCAAGGCAGCGAACCGCGGAATAAATAGGTTGCCAGAGCCTGGATGCCGCCCATAGGACAGAACTTTTCAGGATCGGCCGCCGCCATCTTCGTAAAGATGACCGGAGCAAGAATGAAGGCAAGAAGCGCGAGAAGCACGCCCCACTGGAGGACGTACTTAGGCCAGTTCCTGCGTACTGTGCTGATTTTTGCCATGATATATTTGGTTTTATTTTACCCTGATTACGTCTCCGTGGAAGCGGGCCACGGCGTCTTTCCACTCCTGGGTATAGCCAGGCTGTTCTATTTCGTCCGGAATGTTTCCGTTGCCATTGGTCACGAAGCTTCCGTCCTCGTTCTGGGCCTTGATATTGCCGTCGATGAACTTCACAAGGAGCAGCTGCTCAAGCTCAACCCACTGCGAGAAGATGTCCTGGGCATTCCTCACCGAGTACTTTGTGAGGAAGCGGCGGGCTCTCCAGCGGCTCATCTTCTGCGCCTTGCTGTCGATTGACGGCTGCTCTGCGATCTTGGCGTTCTCCCACTTGTCGATGAGGGCTCGCACAACCGGCGCCATATAGTTGTACATCTTGTAGCAGGCATTTGTCACGCGGTTGTTCATCCAGAAGGAGGCTGTAGGGCTGTAGGTCAGCATATCTCCATTGCCTTCCCGGAAACACTCCGGCACCTTCCTGGTGGTTACATATATCGGGGTGAGGTATGATGTTGCGGCATCGTCGGTTCCGAACCAGTCCACGGCTCCGATATGGTCAGGAAGCCATCCGCGGCTCTGTCCCACGAACCAGAATCCGGTCTGCTGGGTTGCGATTGCGCGCTCGTTGCAGTATTCGTTGCCCTCGGAATCCTTGAAATGCATAGGCCTCCAGCGGTAAGGGCAGGCATTTCCGCCGGCACCCACATCCTGGGTCATGTCCATAGGAGTTCCCTCGAAATGATCGCGCATCGCGTCAGCAATGTCCTTGACGGTGAGCTTGCGGGATGGCTTCACAAAAAGAGGGAAGCGGGCGGTCTTGTCGTACCCCATGGCGTACTGAACATAGTCCATAGCCGGCCTGGTAACCTCCTCGCCGTTCTCGTCGACAAAGGTGAACTGGCCGTCGCAGAGCATGTTGAATGCAGACCATGCGCGGCTTTCACAGCCTCTCATTGCACCGAAATCGAGCGGTGCATAGGTGTCGCAGAAACTGAAGTCGGCATCCTCGCCGTCGAACCAGCCGTGTTCGCGGGCAAAGGTGATCACATCGGCAGAGTACATGCAGTTCTCAGGGTCGTCCTGCGGAAAAGTCGATATGCGGGCCTGATTTGCATGCGCGCAGATATATCCGTCAGGCACGCGGCGTGCCACCCACACGATGCCCTTGCCATGCTTTCCCTTGCCGATGAGATCCATAACCCAGACCTCGTCCTTGTCTGCCAGAGAGAACGACTCGCCCTCGGAGGCATAGCCATATTCCTCTGCCAGCTGCGCGATGGTCTGTATGGCCTCACGGGCGGTCGAGCACCTTTCGAGTGCGATATATATCAATGATCCGTAGTCGAGAATTCCGTTCGGCTCCCAGAGTTCCTCCAGGCCGCCATAGGTTGTCTCGGCGATTATGAGCTGCTTTTCGTTGAGGTTGCCCACACGCTGCCAGGTACGGCGCGCCTGCGGAATCTCGCCCATATAAGCGCCTGTGTCCCAGTTATATACCTGCCTCATGGCGTTCTTTCCGAACTTGCCGCCCTTGAGGAAGTAGAGCTCTCCGAAGAGCTGGTGTGAGTCGGCGGCGTAGGAAACCATGCAGCTTCCGTCGGCCGTGGCACCCTTTGTGATAAGAATGTTAGAGCAAGCGTCCGTGTCCTGGCTTGAAAACAGCGCAAAAGCTGCAATCACCGCCGAGATAATCAGTCTGTTCTGCTTCATTTTTGTCAAGTTGTTATAAAATGTCTAATTTTGTATTCGCACAAAATACAAAAATAGCAAAAAATCCCTTATTTGTGCACCACGGAACTATATGAAAAGCAAAGTTTTAATCATGACTGCCGTTGCCCTGATTTTCAGCTGCATGCCGGCAATCGCACAGGAACAGAAAGAAAAGGAAAAAAGTCTTGAGGAGAAGTGTGAGGACGAGGCCGACCGCCTGCAGAATGTGCTGAAACTCGAAGACTGGCAGGTTTTCTATGTGGATTCCATCCTCAAGCATGACTACGCAGCCCTCAAGGCAGACTATGACGAACTCCAGAAGTCCCGTGTAGCCAACTCTACCCTCTACGAACTCGCCCGCGACAAGTGGATGGAGAAGATCGATCTTGCCTATCAGAAGATTTTCACCCCCGAACAGTGGGCAAAGTACCTCAAGCAGGGCGCCGGAAGGGAGATAAAGGCCCGCGAAAAACGCCGCCTGAAGGCTCAGGAGGCGACCGAGGCCACCCAGGAGAAAGGCAAGAAGTCTAAGAAAAAATAATTATATTTGCCGCCCAATACGATATACGATATGAAAGCAAGAATAGAAGCACTTCTGAATGAGATCGAGAATCTCAAGGCACAGAAGGAACAGGAAATAGAAGAGGCACGCGTCCGTCTTCTCGGTAAGAAGGGTGAGATTACCAAGCTTTTCGAGGAGTTCCGCAATGTGGACAGAGAGCAGAAGAAGGAGTTCGGTCAAAAGCTCAACCAGCTCAAGACCCTCGCTTCCGCAAAGATAGAGGAGCTCAAGGAGAAGGCACAGGCTTCCGCAGGTGCCGCCGGAGCATCCCAGAACGACCTTTCAGCCCCTGGCGACAGCTATCCTCTCGGTTCACGCCACCCTGTCAGCATCTGCCGCGAGGAGATCGTGAAGATCTTCCGCAAGTTCGGCTACGATGTGGCAGAAGGTCCGGAGGTCGAGGACGACTGGCATGTTTTCGAGGCACTCAACTTCCCTCCTGAGCATCCCGCACGCGAGATGCAGGATACCTTCTTCGTGACCGACAACGAGCAGAAGAATCCTATCCTCCTGCGCACCCACACCTCCAGCGTGCAGGTGCACTGCATGGAGACCATGAAGCTTCCTATCCGCGTGATCTGCCCGGGCCGCGTGTTCCGCAACGAGGCAATCTCCGCACGTGCGCACTGCATCTTCCACCAGGTAGAGGGCCTCTACATCGACGAGAATGTGACCTTCGCCGACATGAAGCAGGCTATCCTCCTTTTCGCACGCGAAATGTTCGGTCCGGAGACCCAGATCCGCATGCGTCCTTCCTACTTCCCATTCACCGAGCCTTCTGCTGAGGTGGACGTGAGCTGCAACATCTGCCACGGCAAGGGTTGCAACATCTGCAAGGGTACCGGCTGGCTCGAGATTCTCGGCTGCGGCATGGTCGATCCTAACGTCCTCGAGGCTTCCGGCATCGACAGCAAGAAGTACAGCGGTTTCGCCTTCGGCATGGGTGTGGAGCGTATCGCAATGCTCAAGTGGCAGGTCAAGGACCTCCGCAACTATTTCGAGAACGACCTCCGCTTCCTCAAGGAATTCGAGAGCAACATCTAAGATTTACAGACTTCGGTCTGACCGAACGGACTTTTTTCGATTTTTTGTGAAAAAAGTCCGTTTTTTGTTTGCAGAAAGAAAAATCTTGCATATCTTTGCAATCCCAAACAACGGCAATGCGGAAATAGCTCAGTTGGTAGAGCACGACCTTGCCAAGGTCGGGGTCGCGAGTTCGAGTCTCGTTTTCCGCTCCAAAACATGAAACCTCAGCACACGCTGAGGTTTTTTGTTTTGTACCTGCCGCAACAACGGCCCAGACCCCGAGCCTACTTCTTTTCCATGTGTACGGTCATTTTTCCGACAATCTCCCGGCGGGAGACATAGTCATAGACCATATAATTGTCAATGTGAAGAGTGATATGTCCCGGTAGTGCTTCCGTAATCTCCACGCCACCAAAAGTCTTGAGACCGATTCTATTCTCTTCCGGGAATTCAAAACGCTCGAATCTCTCACTGGACAGCGAACCATCCTCCGAGAGTTTTACCTTTACAGAAATAAGTGGGAAACATACACCCGAATAATTTAGATTTCCATCATTGCCTTTGTAATAATCCATAATCGGTATGTACACGCAGAGCCTCCCGCCATTGCCGCGACTATCTGGAATAAGCATGGTCTTTTTCCAATTATCGTAGCTATGTACGCCCATCAGTTCAGTAACCAAGTCATTGGATGCTACACCATCATTGTTGATGTCAACTGTCGTCGTGAGCCCTTCTTCGGGAACCCAGTCCATCATGACTACGTCATACGATCCCTCATAGGCTTTGAGCTGGTCATCGTTACAATTGATCGGATTCATCTCCTTAGTACAGGAGGAGAGAGTCAGAAAGAGAGGAACAAATAAAAAACATAACTGTTTCATGTTGTTCATTGGAAAGAGCATTTACACGACAAAGATACTCTTTTATTCGAAAAATGGGGCTACTCGCTGCCCGAAAAGGGCGAGTAGCCCGAGACGGGAGATAACTTCAAACTCGACCATCGTGGTAACAAACTGCTTAGGCATCGTTTCCTGATATTCACTGCCTGCGTTTCATGACATTTACCGCACGCATTTCGTGAAATTCACCTTCCACGCTTTTTGATGAAAATGTGCCTCTGGCGGCACTGAGAAGCACATTGGGAGGTGACGGTGCGACGATTTTGGCTCGCCGTCACCGCTTTGGGATGGCAAATCCTTAACCGGAGGCATTCTGTGGCATCTTGGGTGGTGACGGTGAATTGCACGAACTGTCGCGGCAATGAGTCGAACTGGGCGAGTAGCCCGGAAAAGCGCAAAAATGAGGCTACTCACCCCCGCGAAGGAGCGAGTAGCCCAGAATTATGCATTGGTGATGACGACCTGACCGTCACGGACATCGATCAGAATGTCGCTGTCGCGGCGCACGGAGCCATCCAGAATCGCGGAAGCAAGCTGATTCACAAGTTCCCTCTGGAGCACACGCTTGATCGGACGGGCGCCATAATCGGGCTCATAGCCCTTGTCGCTCATATAGTCGTCGAAACGGTCCGTGAAAACAATCCTGACGCCGTTCTCACTGAGTTTGCGGGCCAGAATGGCCTCCTGCAGACGCAGAATCTGCTTGATGTCATCGCGGGTCAGCTGACCGAAGGTGATGATCTCGTCGATACGGTTCAGGAACTCCGGACGCATACGCTCCTTCAGTTCCTCCTCACGCAGATTCGAAGTCATGATCAGAATAGTATTCTTGAAATCGGCGGTACGACCCTTGTTGTCGGTCAGACGACCGTCGTCCAGCACCTGAAGCAGGATATTGAACACATCCGGATGAGCCTTCTCGATCTCGTCAAGCAGTATCACGGAATACGGCTTGCGACGCACAGCCTCTGTCAGCTGACCGCCCTCGTCGTAACCAACATATCCCGGAGGCGCACCCACCAGACGGCTCACGCTGTGACGCTCCTGGTACTCGCTCATATCAATCCTGGTAATCATGTTCTCATCGTTGAAGAGGAACTCTGCCAGCGACTTCGCCAGCTCGGTCTTGCCCACGCCGGTAGTACCCAGGAAAAGGAATGAACCGATAGGGCGCTTCTCGTTCTGCAGTCCTGCACGGCTTCTGCGGACGGCGTCGGAAACCGCCTGTATGGCCTTGTCCTGGCCGATTACCCTCTTATGGAGTTCTGCCTCCATCCTAAGGAGTTTCTCCTTCTCGCTCTCCAGCATCCTGTTCACAGGCACACCGGTCCATTTAGCCACGACCTCGGCGATGTCCTCGGAGGTGACCGCCTCGGTGATGATCGGATCCTCGATTGCAGCCTGCTTTGCAGACAGCTCATCTATCTGTTTGCGGGCCTGTTCGATCTTGCCGTAACGAAGTTCCGCCACCTTGCCATAGTCTCCTGACAGCTCAGCATTGTGAGCCTGCAGCTTGTAGTCCTCCATCTGCTGACGGGCCTTCTGCAGTCCCTCCACAATCTCCTTCTCCTCCTTCCACTTCTTCATCAGCACATCCCTTTCGCACTGATAAGCGGAGAGTTCCTCCTGCAGCTTATCCATCTTCATGGACACACCCTCACGCTTTATGGCAGCCTTCTCGATCTCCAGCTGGCGTATCTTCGAATCCAGCTCCGCGATAGGCTCCGGCACGGAATTCATCTCCAGCCTCAACTTCGAAGCAGCCTCGTCAATCAGGTCGATAGCCTTGTCAGGCAGGTAACGGTTTGTAATGTACCTGGTGGACAGTTCCACGGCCGAAATCAGCGCGTCATCCTCGATACGCACCTTGTGGTGATTCTCGTACTTCTCCTTCAGGCCACGGAGAATCGAAATAGACTGGGCCGGGGTAGGTTCATCGACCTTCACCATCTGGAAACGCCTCTCCAGCGCCTTGTCCTCTTCGAAATATTTCTGGTACTCATCGAGGGTGGTGGAACCGATGGTCCTCAGCTCGCCCCTGGCCAGCGCCGGCTTCAGGATATTTGACGCATCCATGGCGCCGCTGGTCCTGCCCGCGCCCACAAGCGTATGTATCTCATCTATAAAGAGGATAATCTCACCGTCGCTGTCCACAACTTCCTTAACCACGCCTTTGAGCCTCTCCTCAAACTCGCCCTGGTACTTCGCTCCGGCAATCAGCGCTCCCAGGTCAAGTGAATATATCTTCTTGGACTTCAGGTTCTCAGGGACCTGCCCGTCCACGATTTTCTGGGCTATACCCTCCGAAATGGCGGTCTTGCCCACGCCAGGTTCTCCCACGAGGATAGGGTTGTTCTTTGTCCTCCTGCTGAGAATCTGCAGCACCCTCCTGATCTCATCATCACGACCGATGACAGGATCAAGCTTACCAGCCGAGGCCCTCTCGTTGAGGTTCACGGCGAATTTTTCAAGATTTTCAAGTTTGTCTGTCATAGCATTATCAAATTAAAAAGTCACCCGGATATCCGGATGACTCACAAAAATCAAAGTATGTTCCAAGGGATCCCCGACTGACAAAATGTCATACAGTGCAAAAAAGCCACCCGGATTCCGGATGGCTTTTCGCTTTCAAAAGGGAAATCCTTCAGGCTTACTCTGCGTCTGCAGGAACCTCTGCAGCCTCTTCAACAGCTTCTTCGGCAGCCTCGAAATCAAGGCCCTCCTCAGGCTGTGCAGCAGACTCTACACTCTCGGTAACCTCTGCCTTAACCTTGTCTCTCTTGCCACCGGCAACAAAAGCGGTGCAGATTGAAAGAACGAGGATAACAACGCAAAGACCCCAGGTGATTTTCTCAAGGATGTCCGCGGTCTGACGTACGCCGAAGGTCTGGTTGCCTGCAACAAAGTTGCTTGCGAGACCGTCACCCTTGCCGTTCTGGAGAAGAACTACGAGAGTGATGAGCACAGACGCGATGATTACGAGCGTAGTCAGTGTGATAAACATTGCATTCATAGTGACTTATATCTAATTTTTTAATTCGTCGATTTTGTCGATAAGACTTGCAAAGTAAGCACTTTTTTCTGGATATGCCAAAATAAGTTTGGAATATATGCCCTTAGCCTCACTCGGGTAACCCTGCTCCAGATAGATTCGGGCAAGGGTTTCCGTGCAGATTTCAAGTTCGCGTGCCTGGGAAGCGCTCAGGGCACGCTGGGTCTCGGCACTCACCGGAGCGGTATAATCGATGAGGGAAGAATCCCCGTCGCGGCGTACTTTTTCGTACTCATCCTTGGAGAAATAGTCGGCTCCGGCAAAACGCGGACGACGCTCGCGGATGGCCACAGCTGGCTCCTCCGATGGCATTTCCGGCTCCGCGGCAGGCTCATGTACCGGATCCTGGGCGTTCATGCACTTTTCAAGGATTTCGGAAATATTGCTGTCAGAGCAGTCCTCGCCAACGGTGCGCAGCAGAGCGGACAGTACCCTGCGGTCGCCCATATACATGGCCGTCTCGGCGAACTGGCTTTCTCCCCATGCACCCATACCGGTCATGCGCTCGCACAGTTCCTTGCGTGCAAGAGCGAACCAGGGGTAGATGTTCACCACCCCCGCAAGTTCTTCGAGGCTGAGCCTCTTGAGGTCCATCACATTCTCCATAAGTTTACCACTGTGCTACGGTTGCATTGAAAATATCTTCTATCAGCTTGTCGAGAATCTCCTCGCAGAGAGCGCTCTCCACAGCATCCAGAGACTGGGAGGAATCGTAGTCGGCATAGGCCGAGAAAGACTTCTCGAAATCATCCTCAGGATACTTTCTGTTTTGGAAATACACCTTCACGGCTACGGTCAGACGGTTCTGGGCCGCAACCTCGTTAGCTGTAACGGCGGTCGCCTTCACATCGTAGCCGGTGACTTCTCCGGACACCTCGAGGTCGCCCTCAGTTTCAACCTGCTCGAGCTTGGTGAGCTTGCGGTATTTCTCTTTGAGGGCCTCGGTGATGTCATTGCTCAGGGACGGGTTGACCTTCAAGGCCTTATACTCGAAAAAGTTGATAGTGATGGTCTTGACATCCGGCTGGATGGAAGTACCCGAGAAAGAATACTTCACAAAACCGCAGGAGGTGACGCACTGCGACGCCACAAAAAGCGCCACAGCCGCACACAGAACTGATATTATCTTCCTAGAATTCATTCTCGTGCTTCTTGATCCATCTGTAGATGCTTCTCTCGGAAATGTTCAGCGCATCGGCAGCTTCCTTCTTGGTGGGATACTTCCTCAGGGCCTGGCGGATCAGATCATCCTTGGAAGCCGTAAGACTGAGTTCCTTCTGGGGCGCCTCCTCCGCGATCTGCTCATCCGGCTGCTCATCGAAAGACGGTTCCTGGACTCTCTCATGAGGCAGCAAAGCCGGCTGCGGCACAGGCACAGGCTGCACGCCGCCATAGACCGCTTCCTTGAGCCTGTCAACCTCCTGCTTGAGTGAGAGTATCATCTTGATCATGATCTCTCGGTCATCGCTGCTGAAGGAGCTTTCCTGGGCGGAGAGCACCGGCATGGTATTCTTCTCGTCCACAGGAATGTACTGGGCCAGAGTCGCGGCATCCACCTCGACACGCTCCCTGCCCGGCGCCATCTTCTGCGACTCGAGCATCGAAACGCTTTCAGCAACGCTCTTGAGCTGGCGGATATTGCCAGGCCAGCGGTAGCTTGTCAGCAGAGCAATGGCATCTTCCGTGAGCCTTATGTTGGTACGGCTGTACCTGTCCGTAAAGTCCGAAACGAACTTACGGAAGAGCAGGTGGATGTCCTCCTTTCTCTCGCGCAGAGAAGGCAGGTCTATCTGGATGGTGTTGATTCGGTAATAGAGGTCCGCGCGGAACTTGCCGGTGGACACCAGGTGCATGAGGTTGCGGTTTGTGGCCGCGATTATCCGCACATTGGTCTTGAGCACCTTCGACGAGCCAACACGTATGAATTCTCCCGATTGAAGCACTCTCAGGAGCTTCGCCTGGGAAGCCAGAGGCAGTTCCCCGATCTCGTCGAGGAAAAGAGTGCCGCCGTCAGCCTCTTCGAAATAGCCCTTCCTGGTTTCTATCGCGCTCGTGAACGCGCCCTTCTCGTGACCGAAAAGTTCGGAATCGACGGTACCTTCCGCGATTGCGCCACAGTTGACCGCAAAATATTTCCCACTCTTGCGTGGACTGTTCTGATGGATTATCCTTGGAATCACATCCTTACCAACACCGCTTTCTCCGCTGACCAGGACCGTCAGGTCGTCGGCTGGGGCAACGGTAACAGCGACCCTGAGCGCACGCAGCAGCGCAGGATCGTTTCCCACAATATCGTACTTATTCTTAAGTGCTGTAAGATCTCTTTCTTCCATAGCAGGTGCAAAGTTAAGATTTTTGCTTTTAATGAAAAAAAATATACCTATATTTGTGCCACGTATGTAAATACGCGCATTTTTGACGACAATTACATATAACTAGTTATAAACCTTAAAATTTTCAACAATGAAAAAAATCTTTTACGCTGCCATCTGCGCTGTAGCTGCCGTTGCCTGCAGCTCTCCTAACAAGATGGCTGAGATGGCTGAGAACGTGATCGTTACCTGCGATCCTGCAGTTCTCGAGGTTAAGGCTGGTGTTATCGACGCCAACGTTACCGTTACCTATCCTGAAGATTACTTCCACCCAACCGCAATCCTCGAGGTTATCCCTGTGATTGTTTACGACGGTGGCGAAGTAGCTATGGAGTCTTACTTCTTCCAGGGCACCAAGGTTAAGGACAACTACGAGGTTGTTCCTGAGGAGGGTGCTACCATCACCAAGCCTGTACACTTCGAGTATGCAGAGGGCATGGAGAACTGCCACCTCGAGCTCCGCGGTGTAGCTACCGACAAGAAGGACAAGATCGACCTCCCTTCAAAGTTCGTCGCTAACGGCGCAAACACCACCTACATGCTCGTTAAGAAGGGCGGTAAGGGTTCAGTTGCTCTCAAGGCTGACAACTACCAGGAGACCATCAGCATGCCAGCTGAGGGCCAGATCCTCTACTCTATCAACAGCGCTGACGTAAAGAACTCTGAGATGAAGTCTCAGTCCATCAAGGACTTCCAGGCTGCTCTCGACGAGATCGCTGCCAACGAGCGCAAGACCCTCCTCGGTACCGAGGTTGTCGCTTACGCTTCACCTGATGGCGGTGAGGAGCTCAACGCTAAGCTCTCTGACAACCGTGCAAAGAGCGCTGAGAAGGCATTCGGCAAGGCTACCAAGGGCAAGGAAGTAGGTGAGACCACCGTTAAGAGCGTAGGTCAGGACTGGGAAGGCTTCCAGGAGCTCGTTGCTGCTTCCAACATGGAAGACAAGGACCTCATCATCCGCGTTCTCTCTATGTACAGCGACCCTGCTGTTCGTGAGAGCGAGATCAAGAACATGTCTGCAGTCTACAAGACTCTTGCTGACGACGTTCTCCCTCAGCTCCGCCGCGGCCGCTTCATCGCAAACTGCGAGTACCAGAACTACACCGGCGAGGAGCTCGTCAAGCTCGTTGACGAGAACATCGACGTTCTCGACGAAGAGGCTCTCCTCCGCGCTGCTACCCTCGTAGAGAAGTCTGCTGACAAGGTGGCTATCTACAAGAAGGCTATCGAGAAGTTCGACAGCAACCGTGCTAAGTACAACACCGCTGTTGTTTACATCAACGACAAGGACTACGAGAAGGCTGCTAAGGCTCTCGAGGCTTGCGAGCAGGATGCTGACTGGAACAACGCTATGGGTGTTGTCGCTCTCAACAATGGTGACCAGGACGCTGCTGCGAAGTACTTCGCTGCTGCAGGTACCGCTGACTCAAAGGCTAACGAGGCTGTCCTCGACATCCTCAACGGCAAGTATGAGGACGCTGCTGCCAAGCTCGCTGGCCAGAAGAGCTTCAACGCTGCTCTCGCTCAGATCCTCGTTAAGAACTATGACGCTGCTACCGCTGCTCTTCCTGAGTGCGACTGCGCATGCGTAGCTTATCTCAAGGCTATCATCGCTGCACGCCAGGGCAAGGCTGACGAGGTTAAGGCTAACCTCGAGAAGGCTAAGGAGTGCGACTGCTGCGCTAAGCGTGCTGAGAAGGACGTTGAGTTCGCACAGTACAAGTAATCCACTGCTTGACAAAATAAAAGGCTCGCGGTTCGCCGCGGGCCTTTTTTATGTATATAAGTACGCCGGCCCTCATGGGACCGGCTGCTTATTATTTCTTCTTGACGGAAACGTTGATTCCGATCGCCCTCAGGGCTTCGACCAGTTCGGTTGAGATGGTCACGGCGAATTTCTTCACGGCGAATTCCACAGACGATTTCTTGGCAGGATCCACGATTATGAGTGAAACCGGTACAGTACCCTTGTTGGCCTTGAGAACACCGACCATGTTCTTTTCAAACTCCTGGGACAGCTGCTGGACTGAAATCCTCATCACAAGTTCCTTGACAAGCGTTTCGGCGGTGTTTCCCAGGTGGGACACAGCCTGCACCTTGAACTCATAAGGAACATCCGGCTTAGGTTCGCCAGGGGCCGCCGGCTTAGGTCTGAACCTTGGCGCAATCTTGCCCTCGATCAGCAGACTGTCGCCCACCTTGAACTTAGGGCCGAAATTCTCGAAATCCTGACCGAAGAGAGCCAGATTGTAGCTGCCGGTAAAGTCTTCTACGTTAACTTCCATGAATGGCTTGCCGAGCCTTGTGGTCCTCTGGTTTGTGCCAAGTACGAAACCGCCGATCATCACATTAGCGGTCTTTTCGTTGTCATGGCAGTCGCTTACCAGAGAGTCCAGATTCTCCAGCGTTACCGAAGAGAACTCGTCTATCTCGAAACGGTATTTGTCAAGCGGATGGGAGGATAGATACATGCCCACCAGCTCTTTTTCCTTATGCAGAAGCTCCAGATCGCCAGTCGGCACATATTCCGGTATCTCAGGCCTCTGCGGCTTGCATTCCTCGGCATCGCCGAAAAGCGAGACTGAGGTCTCCTCTGCGTCTTTTCTGTATAATTCACCGTAGCGCACAAGTGCGTCGAGGAAAGTCTCACCACTCTTGGTGAACTGGCCGTAAACACCTCTCTCTATACCGAAGCTGTCGAAGGCTCCAGAATAGACCAGAGACTCGAAGCCCTTCTTACCCAACTTGCCTGACATTCGCTCCACGAAATCGAACACATCGCTGAAACTGCCGTTAGACTTGCGCTCCTCGATAATGGTCTTGGACTGGCTGCCGAAACCCTTTATGCCGGCGAGACCGAAGCGGATGTCGCCGTTATGGTTTACGGAGAACTCCATGCCGGATTCGTTCACATCCGGATTGAGCACTGCAATCTTGTTCTTCTTGCAGTCGGCCATGATCGCCTGTATCTCGGAAGCGTTGCCAAGGTTGGCCGTGAGGTTCGCAGCCTGGAACTCTGACGGATAGTGGCACTTGAGCCAGCCGGTCTGGTAACTTACCCAGGCATAGCAGGTCGCATGAGACTTGTTGAACGCGTAGGATGCGAACTTCTCCCAGTCTTTCCAGATCTTGTCCAGGACCTTTTCAGGATGGCCCTTCGCCATGCCGCCGGTCATGAACTTGTCCTTGAGTGAGTTCAGCACATCAATCATCTTCTTACCCATGGCCTTTCGCAGCTTGTCCGCCTCACCCTTAGTGAAGCCGGCAAGCTTCTGGGACAGCAGCATGACCTGCTCCTGGTAGACAGTGATGCCATAGGTGTCCTCAAGGTATTCCGCCATGTCGTCGAGGTCATACTCGATAGGCTGGATACCCTGCTTCCTGGCTACGAAATCAGGAATATAATCCATAGGTCCCGGACGGTAGAGGGCGTTCATCGCAATGAGGTCCTCGAAACGCTCCGGCTGCAATTTCTGGAGCCAGTTCATCATGCCAGGAGACTCGAACTGGAATACGGACTTGGTATCACCGCGGCCGTAAAGTTCGAAGGTTGGCTTGTCGTCGATAGGGATGGCCTCTATGTCGATGTCGACACCGAAGCGCTCCTTTACCATATCCAGACACTTGTGTATGATCGTGAGGGTGTTGAGGCCCAGGAAGTCCATCTTGAGCATTCCCACATCCTCGATGTAGTGGCCGTCGTATTGGGAGGTCCAGAAAGACTTGGTAACCTTCTTGCCATTCTCGTCCATAGAGGTTTCCTCGGACAGGCAGATAGGGATATAGTCGGTCAGGTTGCCACGGCCGATGATGGTGGCGCAGGCATGGACACCCACCTGACGGATACAGCCCTCAAGCTGCTTGGCAAACTTCAGGACCTGGCGGTTTATTTCCGTACCATTTTCCAGTTCGTTCTTGAACTCCGGAACCAGTCTGAAGCAGTTCTTGAGGTTGATCTTCACATCCACCTCCTCGAGACCTTTCTGGAAGGTCTTTGTGACCGTCATCTTCTCTCCAGGATGCTCGGGGTCGTCCACTTCGACTTCTTTTTCATACTGCTTGAAGCCGGATTTGAGTTCGTCCAGCTTAGGGTTGAACGGATACTCCTTTTCAACCTTTTCGCTCAGACGGTCCGGCACCATCTTCGACAGACGGTTCGATTCCTCTATACTTATATCTAATACGCGCGCGACATCCTTGATGGCTCCTTTTGCCAGCATCGCGCCGAATGTGATCACTCGGGAAACATGGTCCAGGCCATAGTGGTCCTCTACATATTTATGGGCGGCACCAAGATCCTCGAAATCGACGTCGATATCCGGCATGCTGATTCGGTCCGGATTGAGGAATCTCTCGAACAGGAGCTGGTACTTGATCGGGTCGAGGTTGGTGATCCAGAGGCAGTAGGCTACCACGGAACCCGCAGCAGAACCACGTCCAGGGCCCACCATTGAACCCATCGCACGTGCGGCTGCAATATAGTCCTGAACGATGAGGAAGTAGTCCGGGAAGCCCATTCGGCAGATTGTCTTGAGCTCGAATTCGATTCGCTCGGCCTGCTCCTCGGTAAAGGTTTCGCCATATCGGATATGCGCACCTTTGTAGGTCAGGTGGCAGAGGTATGCAACAGACTTGCAGAACTCCTCTCCGCGGTCGTTGCCATCCTTGTCGCAGCGTCCAACGTCGATGATATCCTTGTATTTCTCCAGCTGGTTGTCAATGTCGGCTAGGAAGTCTGCCGGCAGTTCGAACTTCGGCAGGACGTGGCCGCGGTCGATCTTGTAGCTCTCGATCTTGTCCACGACCTCCATGGTGTTGGCAACCACCTCGGGATGTCTTGGGAACAGCTCCAGCATCTCCTCCTCGCTCTTGAGGTACTCCTGCTGGGTGTAGCGCAGACGGTTCGGGTCACCGAGCTTTGCGCCGGTATTCAGACAGATGAGCAGATCATGCGCAGGACCGTCTTCCTTGCAGACGAAATGGACGTCATTGGTCGCCACGACCTTCACTCCCATTTCCTCAGCCAGGTCGAAAATACCGGCATTGGCCACTCTCTGGTGCTCGTAGACCTCCATATCCTGGCCCGGCACCTCGGTCTTATGCAGCTGCACCTCCAGATAATAGTCGTCTCCGAAAACCTTCTTATGCCACTCGATGGCCTTCCTGGCCCCGTCCATATCGCCCGCTATGACCGCTCTCGGAACTTCACCTGCAATACAAGCAGACAGGCACACCAGGTTTCGGCTGTACTTCTCCACTATCTCGTGGCTCACCCTAGGCTTGTCGTAGTACTTTCCCTCTATATGGCCCTCTGAGACGATATGCATGAGATTCTTATAGCCATCGTAGTTCTTGGCCAGCAGGATAAGGTGGTAGTACTTCCTGTGGGTGGAATCCTTGAGGTGGTGGTCGTAGTGAGTGGTCACGTACAGCTCACATCCGAGAATCGGCTTTACCTTCGGATGCTTTCCGGCAAATTTCATGAACTCCTTGATGCCATACATATTGCCGTGATCGGTGATGGCAAGCGCCGGCATGCCCAACTCTTCAGCCCTGTCGAAGAGCTTCGAAATGTTGGACAGACCATCCAGAATGGAGTACTGGGTATGTACGTGTAAGTGTGCGAAAGACATAACGCAAAGATATGAAAAAAGAGGCCGACTACAAAGCCGGCCTCCTGAAAAATATTGAGTGATTTTTACTCGTTCTTTGCTGCTTTCTTCTTCTCTACAGCCTTGGTCACGTCGTACATGACAGGAGTACCGATGAAGATTGAAGCGTAGGTACCGATGATGATACCGAGGATGAGTGCCACTGCAAGGCCTCTGATCACCTCACCGCCGAAGATTGCGATTGCAAGCATGGTAACGAGGGTGGTGAGAGAGGTGTTCATGGTACGTGAGAGAGTGCTGTTGAGAGCCTCGTTCACATTGTCCTTGAGGTCTGCCTTAGGGTGGTTGATCCTGTACTCACGGATACGGTCGAAGATAACCACGTTATCGTTGATTGCGTAACCGATGATGGTCAGGATAGCCGCGATGAAGGTAGAGTCCACATCGAGGGTGAATGGGAGGATTCCGCTGAAGAATGAGAAGAATCCGATCACGATGATTGCAGTGTGTGCAAGGGAGGTGACACCACCGAGACCCCAGGTCCAGTTCTTGAACCTGACAGCGATGTAGGCGAAGATCACGAGAAGGGCGAGGATCACAGAAATGATTGCATCCCTCTTGATGTCGTTTGCGATGGTTGCGCCAACCTTGTCGGATGAGATGATACCGTAAGGGTTGTCGAGGGTTGAGCGGAAGCCGTCGAAGCTTGGCTCTTCACTGTAGAAGCCCTTTACTGCCTCGTAAAGCATAGCCTCAACCTCGTTGTCAACCTCAGAGGTCTCGATGTTATACTTATAAGAGGTAGTGATCTTCATCTGGTTGTCTGCACCGAACTGCTTGATCTCAAGAGAAGCACCCTTGACAGTCTCGTCAGCGTCAGCAGCAGCGTTGAATACGTCCTGGACTGCAGAACGAACGGCCTCTGCCTGTACAGGCTGGTCGAACTTCACAACGAATGAACGGCCACCGGTGAAGTCTACACCGTAGGTGAAGCCCTTGATGCTGATAGAAAGGATGGATGCGAGGATGAGGACACCAGAGATGATGTAGGTGATCTTCCTCTTCTCGATGAACTTCACAGTGGTGTTCTGGAGGAAGTTCTCGGTCATCTTGTTGGTGAAGGTAACGTTCTTACCCTTGCTTACACGGTCGTCGAAGATGAGACGGGTGATGAAGATAGAGGTAAGGACTGAGGTGATGATACCGATGATGAGGGTGGTAGCGAAGCCCTTTACAGGACCGGAACCGAAGAAGAACAGCACGAGACCGGTGAGGATGGTGGTCACCTGGCCGTCGATGATTGCAGAGTATGCATTGCTGTAACCGTCTGCGATTGCCTTGCTGAGACCCTTGCCTGCGCGGATTTCCTCCTTGACACGCTCGTAGATGATGACGTTCGCATCCACGGCCATACCGAGGGTGAGGACGAGACCTGCGATACCAGGGAGAGTGAGGACTGCACCGAATGAAACGAGTGAACCGAAGAGGAGCACAACGTTGCAAAGGAGTGCGAGGTCGGCTACGAGACCCGCTCCGCTGTAGAAGAGGATCATGTAGATAAGCACGAGCACGAATGCGAGTGCGAATGAGATGAGGCCGGCGTTGATAGATTCGCTACCGAGTGAAGGACCTACAACCTGCTCCTGAACGATGGTTGCAGGTGCAGGGAGTTTACCGGACTTGAGGACGTTTGCAAGGTCCTGAGCCTCTTCCTCACCGAAACGGCCGGTGATCTGTGAGCTACCGCCGCTGATTTCAGACTGAACGGTTGGGTAAGAGTATACGAGACCGTCGAGAACGATGGCAACCTGGCGGCCGATGTTGTCCCTGGTGAGACGGGCCCATACATTGGAACCCTCGGCGTTCATGGTCATTGAAACCTCATATTCGGTGCGGCCGGTGTTGCTGAGCTGTGCACGTGCGTCGGTGATGGCACCACCATCGAGAGGAGCCTTGCCCTCGCGGTCGGTAGACTTGATGGCAACGAGTTCGAAGATGTTGCCGTCAGCTGAGAACTCGGAAGCCTTTACAGACCACATAGGGAGGAGTTCTGCAGGGAGAACGTTTGCAACCTCAGGGGTAGCGAACATCTTGTTGATCTTTGCAGTGTCAGCGTAGTTTGCATAACCGATGCATGCGGTAGGGCCAGGACGGCCTGCCTGATCTACAGCCGGGCTGAGTACAGAGAAGAGAGGATGCTCTTCGCCGGTGGTCTCTGCGAGAACCTGGTCAGCACGTGAGAGGAAGTCGATAACCTCTTCGCACTTGTAGGTTGGCCAGAACTCGAGGGATGCGGTACCCTGGAGGAGCTTGCGGACACGCTCCGGCTCCTTCACACCTGGGAGCTCGACGAGGATTCGTCCTGAGTTGCCAAGCTTCTGGATGTTCGGCTGGGTCACGCCGAAACGGTCGATACGGTTACGGAGCACCTGGAATGAGTTGGAAACCGCACTCTCAGCTTCTGCCTTGAGAACCTTCACAACCTCTTCATCGCTGGTCTCACCGGTGATCTTGTCCCTCATTTCATAGGTACCGAAGATCTCGTTGAGCTTGCGGCCGTTGTTCTGAGCCTTCCAAGCATCGGCGAAAAGGGTGATGAAGTCGTTGCGTGAAGTTACGCTGTTTACCTTTGCGGTTTCAACGGCTGCGAGGAAGTTTTCATCCTTGCTGTTGTCTGCCAGAGCCTTTACGAGGTCTTCGAGCTGCACCTGGAGCATGACATTCATACCGCCCTTGAGGTCGAGACCGAGGTTGATTTCCTTTGCCTTTGAAGCCTTGTAAGAGAAGACGCCGGTGTTAGCGGAGATAGAGTCGATGTACTCGCGCTCTGCGCTCTTCCTTACTGCATTGATGTAGTCTTCCTTTTCAACGTCTGACATGCCTGCGAGGAGGGTGTCAGCAACCGCTGCAACCTGCTCCTCAGCGTAAGCCGCTGCCTTCTTCTCGTGCATACGGGAAACGGCAGTGAACGAAAGCTGCCAGAAGCAAGCCAGCATAAGCAGGATGGCTACCAATCTGATTGCACCTTTATTCTGCATAGTGTTTAAAAATTATTTGTTTGTTATATTTTGAATTTTCCAGTTTTGCCCATATATGCAAATAGGGCACAAATTTACTAATTTTTTCGGATATAAGAAGTTTTGACCTATATTTTGACTTATTTAGTATCTTTGCATGACCAGACACAGGCCTATGAAACGCATTCTGACGACATATCTGCTCTTTTTCGCGGGGGTTATGACAGCCGCCGCGCAAAACGCTGCAGACTCCCTGAAAATCTCCGGAGATGAGGAAAGAGCCAATGCGGAAGAGCTGGCGAACTTCGTATGCGAACCGGCTGTAGTCGCAAAGAAGCATGTGCCGGCTGGCGATTTCTTCCTCTGGTACCCGATGGGCGACAAGGCATGGAAAGCCAGTCCGAATGCCATGGACAAAGACGGCGGCCTCCTCGCAAATGCGACGCTGATAAAAGACGGAGCCAAACTCATTTACTACTCCGCAAAAGGGGAAAACGGAAGACGCAACATCTACCGGACCAGGCTTGAAGACGGTCTCTGGAGCGTGCCTGAGCCGCTTTTTGAAGAACTGACGGCCAATTCCGACGAGATATATCCGCTACTCTCGGACGACGGCAAGAAACTGTGGTTCGCCTCGAATGGACTCTATGGCGTGGGCGGCTACGACCTATATGTCTGCAACTGGAATCCGGAGAGAGACGACTGGGACACACCGGTAAACATGGGCTTCCCTTACTCATCCCCGGCAGACGACATGCTCTACATGGACACGGAAGACGGCAGATACTCGGTCTTCGCATCCAATCGCGAATGCGGCAGCGACAGCCTCTGTGTCTATATCCTCGAATTTGAAAACATGCCACTGAGAAAACAGATCGGTGACCCGGCCCGGCTGAAGGAGATACTCCGTCTCGATCTGGCAGACGGCCGCAAAGACCAAGGGGCAGAAACCTCCTCGCAGCAAGACTCCCAGACTGCAGACTACCGCAAGAAGCTGGAAGAGGTCAAAAAACTGACATCAGATCTGGACAGCCGCTTCGAAAGCCTCGAAAAGATGAGGCAGACCTATGCGCAAAATCCCGAGTCTGGTCTGGCGATAGAAATTGAGACCGGAGAAAAATCCCTCTCACAGTGCATTGCAGCAATAGATGAGGCCAAGCGCGGGCTGATGGAAGAAGAGCTGAGACTGCTGCGCAAAGGCATAGTGGTTGATCCGGATAAACTGGATGGAGGGCCGGAAGGCGAAAAGGCAGAGACATCCAAAAGCTTCGCATTCGCAAAGAAATCTCTCGGAGAAGCCCCGCAGATGAGTTTCAAAGAACCGGAAAGCAAGTTCGACTACAGCTTCCAGGTACTGCCTGTGGGCCAATATGCCGAGAACCAGGCACTGCCTGACGGGGTCATATACCAGATCCACTACATCACCTTGCCGAACAAGGCCACCATGGCTCAGCTCAGGGGCATGAGTCCTGTATATGAAACCGTACAGTCCAACGGACATCATGTCTACCGGGTTGGCATCTTCCGTACCTGGGCAGAGGCTAATGCAACGCTCCCGAAGGTCAAGGCTCTGGGCTTCAAGAGCGCATCCGTGGTAGCTTTCCGCAACGGCAAAAGCTGCTCCATCAGCGAGGCAAAGGCCAACGAGGGCAGCGCAGACCTCTGGAAGATAGAAATAGAAACCGGAGGAACGCTGCCGGCCGAGGTTGGAGCCGCCATCAGACAGAACTGCGAAAAAGATCTTGCAAAGTCCTACTCCAACGGCAAGACAATCTATGTGATTTCCCCATTCGAGGATAAAGAGGAGGCCGAGACGCTGCTCGCGCTCATCAAAGCCGCGGGAGCCGAAAAAGCCTCTCTCAGCATCATAGAACAGTAAATATGTATCTTATTCCGAAACTTTTTCCGGTAGACCTGGTTGCCGCCGGAGCCCTGCTGGCCGCCCAGCCTCAACAGCAGATGGACCAGCTGAACTGGCCGTCGCTTTTCCCTTTTGCTCCAAAGGTACAGTTCGCAATGTGCCACGATGGAAGCAATGTCTATATCCGCTTCGAGGTGGACGAAAAAAGCAGCCGGGCAATGCAGGACAGAGATGCACACGATGTGTACAAGGATTCCTGCGTGGAAGTGTTTCTGATGCCGGCAGACGACGGACTGTACTATAACTTCGAGTTCAACTGTATCGGAACACTCGATTATTCCTGCCGTCCGGGCCGCCACGACGCAGAAAAGGCTTCCGTGGAATGCCACGCTAAAGTGGAAAGGCTGAGCTCGCTGCCAGTGGAAACCTTCGAAGAAAAGGAACTCGGCACACCGTGGAGCCTGGTTGCGAAGATACCGGTTGGGGCCTTTTTCCGCCACGACATCGGAGATTTCAGCGGATGCAGCATGAAAATGAACGCTTTCAAGTGCGGGGATGAACTGTCGACGCGACATTATGTCACATGGCAGCCGATCTCGACAGAAAAGCCCGATTACCATCGTCCGGAATTCTTTGCAGAGGTAAAGTTTGAGTAATTCCGCGATTTTTTGTTGCACTGACAGAATTTTTATATATTTGCAGTCCCGTTTGACAACAAGCGGTTTCAGATTTACCCGGTGAGGTGGGTGAGTGGCTGAAACCACCAGTTTGCTAAACTGACGTACGGGTTAACCGTACCACGAGTTCGAATCTCGTCCTCACCGCAGAAAAGACCAGCGAAAAATGCTGGTCTTTTTTCGTATCTGCATTATTTTTGCAGCAGAAAAAGAACAGAAAATTGTGACAAATATGAAAAAACTGTTGAAAACAGCTATGACACTTGCCCTTGCGGCCGTAACCCTGGCTGGCTGCCAGAAAGAAGGCGTCAACCGTTTCAAGGGCAATTACTCATTCAAGACAAGCGGCACTCTCACGGTACAGAGCGACGAAGAAGATTCCGAGCCGTTCACCCTTTCGCTTGGAAACGAATCCGGCCAGATGGATGTGACGGTCGTGGACGGAAAAGAAGGACAGCTCCTGATCACCATGAATGTACTTGGCGGAGACATGGTCGTATACTACTGCAGCGCAGAAGGAAAGGATCTCATACTGGAGGAATCTGCCAGGCATCTTACATTCGCATCCCTTCCTGTGCCCTTGGATGTGACGGCCAGCGGCGAGGGACAGCGCTATGAGAACATTCTTCTTCTGAACCTCAGGTATGAAGGTGAATACAGGGCCAATGACAGGACCTATACAATCGTGGACAGCGACATCGTCTGCCGCGCAAAACTGAATGAATAGATGAAAAGGTTTATCGCATGCACATGCGCACTGCTGACCCTCGCGGGAGCGGTTTCCTGCAATGGAATCCGCGACGCCAAGGCAAAGGCGGAAGAAGTCAAGGCCAAGATCCGCAAGGAAAGCAAGGCTGAGCCTGTCACCGTGAAAGTCATCGCGGTGGGCGTCAGCAGCAATGTGGGCACAGCCTCATATGTCGGCAGCGCAGAAGCCACCAAGACAGGAAACATCAGTGCTCCGGCCTCCGGAACATTGGTAAGCCTGAGCGCAAGGGAAGGACAGAAGGTAAGCAAGGGACAGGTCCTGGCCAAGATTGAGTCTCAGTCAGTAAAAAGTGCCTACCAGATGGCGAAAGCCACCTACGAACAGGCCAGAGACGGTATGGAACGACTCGAAAAGGTCTATGCTTCCGGCAGCATCTCTGAAGTGAAGATGGTGGAGATGAAAACCAACCTCAGCAAGGCGGAAGCCGCCATGAATGCCGCAAAAAGCTCTCTTGAGGCCTGCACGGTGAAGGCTCCTTTTTCTGGCGTGGTTGAAAGTGTCCCGGTGCACGCCGGGGAAGAAGTAACCATCGCCGCCCTGCTTGTCCGCATCGTAGATGTGAACAGCATCGAGATCCACTTCCCGATTCCTGAAAACGAGATCACCAGGATAAAGACAGGAGACAGGGTACAGGTGAGCATTCCGGCCCTGGACAAGGAAATCACCGCCAGGATAGTCAATAAAGGCCTGGTGGCCTCGTCCCTGAGCCACAGCTACGACTGCACACTTGGAAACCTTTCCGATTCCAAGGACATCATGCCCGGTATGGTCTGCAAGGTTTCCATCCTCTCGGACGAGATCAACGACCTGGTAGTGCCGTCGAATGCAGTCATGACAGATGTAGACGGACGCTATGTCTGGACTGTCGAAGACGACCTTGTAAACAAGAGATATATTGTCGTGGGTGGCTACGCCGGAAAGGGAATAATCGTGTCTGAGGGCCTCTCAGAGGGCAACCTTGTCATCATCGAGGGCGCCCGGAAGGTATCCACGGGCATGGCAGTCAAAACAATCCGATAATGGCATTCAAGGCAAACTTCTCAGGTATCGCCAGCTGGGTGAAATGGGCGATTGAGGAAAAGAGGATAGTCTATCTGATCGTCCTCGCTCTCGTGATTGCCGGACTGGCAGGCCTGAAATACATGAACAAGGACGAGTTCCCGACCTTCCAGCTCAAGCAGGGACTCGTAGCCGGAATATATCCCGGCGCGACGGCAGCCGAAGTGGAGGAGCAGCTCACAAAACCACTTGAAGAAACCCTTTTCTCCTACAAGGAAGTAGACCGCCACACCACAAAGTCGGTCAGCAAGGACGGCATATGTTATATATATGTAGACCTCAACTGCAAGCAGTCCAAGAAAGACGAAGTCTGGTCCAAGCTGAAGCTCGGCCTGCAGGCGCGCAAGCTGACCCTGCCGACAGGTGTAGTTGCCGTCGCTGTGATGGACGAATTCAGCGCCGTCAGCTCGCTGCTGATCGCCATCGAATCCTCCGACAAGGGCTACACCGAGCTGCAGGACTACGCTGATGAGCTCTGCGTGAAACTGCGCCAGATTCCGGACCTTGCCAAGGTGTCTGTAGTGGGCAGCCAGAGCGAGGAAATCGCCGTCACCCTGGACCGCGAAAAAATTTCTTCCTACGGGATAGACCCGGCAGCCATTCTGCTGGGCTACCAGACAGCAACACTGTCCATTCCGTCGGGAAACTTTGACACGGACTATGTCAGCGCACCGATACACATCCTGGGAGGTGTTTCCAGCGAAAGGGAGATCGCAGAGAAGATCGTCTACTCGGATCCGACTGGCAACGTGGTGAGACTCAAGGATATAGCAAAGTTGGAGAGGCGCTATAAGGCTCCGGCCAACTTCGTGTCATACAACGGCCACAGCTGTCTGATCGTGTCTGTGGAGATGCGGCCGGACAACAATATCGTAGCCTTCGGAAAAGAAGTGGATGCGGTGCTGAAGGACTTCGAATATGAACTCCCGGACAGTGTTACGCTGAGCCGCGTCACCGACCAGCCGAAGGTGGTTGGCCGTTCCGTTTTCTCCTTCCTGAGAGACCTGCTCATCTCCATGCTGGTGGTGGTACTCGTGATGGTGCTGCTGTTTCCGCTGCGCTCGGCCCTTATCGCCAGCCTCGGAGTCCCTGTCTGCACGGCCGTGGCCCTCGCCTTCATGTACTTCCTGAAGATCGACATGAACACAGTCACCCTTGCGGCACTGATAGTCTGTCTGGGCATGATAGTGGACGACTCCATCATCACCATAGACGGCTATATGGACAAACTCGGCAAGGGAAAGGGAACCCTTGACGCAGCCTGTGCCAGCGCCAAGGAACTCTTTATGCCTACATTCATCGCCACCATGGCCATCTGCGCCATGTTCTACCCGATGACGATGATTATCACCGGATACCTGGGCGATTTCGTGAAGCTCTTCCCTTGGGTTGTCACCATTTCCCTTATGATGTCGCTTTTCTTTGCCGTCAGCGTAGTGCCGTCCATGGAAATCAAATGGATCAAGCCTCACGACCCTGACGAGAAAAAGGGTGTGATAGGAAGGGCCCAGGACTGGTTTTTCGACCTGATTCAGCGCTTCTACGAGGCCGTGCAGGGCTGGTGTTTCCGCCACCCCCTCATGACTCTCGCCGGCGGAGTCGCCGCCATCGCCCTCGGCCTCTTCATGTTCAGCCGCACCAATATCCAGATGATGCCTAACGCCGCCAGGGACTTCTTCGTGGTGGAAATGGAGGTGGAGACCAGCCAGGGAATAGAAAAGACCAAGGAGTATGCGGATTCGCTCCAGAGGATGCTCCTGCAGGACAAGAGAGTGACTTCCGTGACCTCGTTCATGGGCACCAGCGCACCACGCTTCACGGCAACCTACCCGCCGAAGCTGCCGGCCCCGGGAGTGGCACAGCTTCTCGTGAACACCACATCCAACAAGGCCACCGACGAACTTCTGAGAGAGTATCAGAGCAAATATGAACACATCTTCCCTCAGGTTGAGATCCGCTACAAGCAGATGGACTACAACGGTGCTGAGGCGGCCGTGGTCGTAACCCTTTCAGGCGACAGGAGAGACTCCCTGCTGCAGTACGCAGAGGAACTTAAGAAGTATATGTACTCCCTGGATACGGAACTGATGTGGGTCCACAGCAACTGCGACAACTTCCAGAGCGCCATCAACATAGAGCTCAACACCGATGAGGCCACGAGGCTGGGTGTGAACAAGAGCATGCTGGCTCTCTCGCTTGCCGGAACCTTCAACGGACAGACCATCTCCACCCTCTGGGAGGGCGACAGGCAGGTGCCGGTAAACCTCTACAGCGAGGGTATAAGCAGGGATATGGACTACGAAACCGTCGGTAACCAGATGGTTGCCACGGCTGTTCCAGGCGTGAATGTGCCGCTGAGACAGGTCGCCTCCGTGAATCCGGACTGGAAACTCACCGAAAGGGACCGTCTGGCGGGCCGTGAATCCGTCTCCATCTACGCCGACATGCGTATGGGACAGAGCCAGCCTGTGGCCATGAAAAAGATACAGAAGTACATAAAGAACGAGATGCAGCCGCGTTTCAGCGATGATATAAGCGTGGATTACGGCGGACTTTCTGCCGCAAACGACCAGGTCTTCCCGGAGATCGCCTGGTCCTTCTTCGCTGCTGTCATGGTGCTTTTCCTCTTCCTGCTCTTCCACTTCAAGAAGGCCTCTCTGGCTATTCTTACCCTGTCCATGAGCATGCTCTGCCTCTTCGGAGCCTTCTTCGGACTCTGGGCCTTCGGCATGGACTTCACAATTACCGCCGTACTCGGACTCGTCAGCCTGGTAGGCATCATAGTCCGAAACGGCATCCTGATGTTCGAATATGCCGAAGACGAGCGCTTCAAGCATGGAAAAGACGTGAAGACGGCCGCCATGGAAGCCGGAAAGCGCCGCATGAGGCCTATCTTCCTTACCTCGTGTACAACTGCCCTCGGAGTGCTTCCGATGATTATCAGCGGCGATCTGCTCTGGATGCCTATGGGCATCGTGATCTGCTTCGGCACCCTGTTGTCCATCTTCCTGGTAGTACTGATCATGCCTATCTCCTACTGGCAGCTGTTCAAAAACGCAGACAAGCAATGAGAAAGATATACATATATATGGTATGTGCGCTCGCCGCAACGACGTCGTTTGCCCAGCAGAGGACGCTGACGCTGGACGAGTGCAAGAAACTCGCAGCACATAACGATCCGTATGAACGCAATGCCGAACTGGATGTGCTGGCTGCCCGCGCCCAGAAGCAGGAGGCGCTTGCAGAATATTTCCCTTCCGTGTCTGCCACAGCTATCGCCTTCCACTCTCTGAACCCGCTTCTGGACATCGGTGTCACCGATATTCTCGGAACCTCCGACGCCGCGTGGAACATACAGAACTATGTTAATGAGATGGCGCCGCAGTACGGCCTTCCGACCAGATACCAGGCTCTGCAGCACGGCTACGGTGCCACCATCTCTGTGATGCAGCCTCTATATGCCGGCGGACGCATAGTGAACGGCAACAGGCTTGCCTCGCTGGGCATACAGGCGGCGGAACTCAAGAAGAGTCTCCAGCACAGGACCACCGACGGAAAGGTGGAGGAAAAATATTGGCTGGTGGTCTCCCTGCAGGAAAAGCAGAAGACCCTGGACAGTGCCAACGAACTTCTGGATTCGCTTGCAAAAGACCTTGACTCCGCTATCGGCGCCGGATTGGCAACCGAGTCAGACAGGATGATTCTGCGGCTTAAAAAGTCGGAACTGGCCAGTGCGGGCGTGCAGCTCAGGGGAGGTCTGAGGCTCGCGAAGATGGACCTTTTCAACGCCATCGGACAGCCTTATTCCGCCGTCAGGATGGCCTCCGGCGAGGAGAAACCATATATTGATGATATTTGCCTTTCCGATGTCCTGGACGGTTTGAAGCAGCCTCAAGAGTACTACATCCCGGAAGAGCAGCTCGCTGCTTCTATGGAAGAAACAAAGCTTCTGGAACTGCAGCTCGAGGCCAAGGAGCTGGAGAGGAAGATGGTGCTCGGAGAGACTCTGCCGCAGGTCGGCCTGGGAGCCACCTACGGCTACGGCCAGTACATAGGCCAGGGCAGTACCAACGGGGCCCTCTACGCCATGGTGAAGGTGCCTATCTCCGATTGGGGCAAGGCTTCAAAAAAGCTCAAGAGATACGGGTATGAGATTGAGAAGACCCGCAATGAAAAGGACTATCTCGACGCCCAGCTGATGCTCCGCGCCCGCCAGCTTTGGATAAACCTGGGTACCGCCTGGGAGCAGATTCAGGTAGCTGATGAGTCTGTGAATTATGCTTCTGACGTCTGCCGCAGACAGGCCGTGCAGTATTCAGCCGGCATGATCACCCTTTCCGAGCTGCTGCAGTCCCAGACTTCCCTAAGGCAGGCCGAGGACGAAAAAATAAATGCCCAGATAGCCTACAGACAGGCTCTGAGCACTTATTTGAGTATCGTTAAGTAATTTTCTAGAATACCAGCGTTGCCTTGATTGGGTTGTGGTCCGAAACGAAGTTGCGGTCCAGGTATGGTTTGGTGATGGTCTGGAACTCTTCGCAGCAGCTGAAGTCTGAATAGTAGATATAGTCTATCACCTTGGATTCTTTACCCCAGCCATGGTAAGATGGCTTGGTGTCGGTTTTCTTGCCGGTCAATCGCGCATCGAGCATCATTGTCTTGAGATCATCCATGCAAGGATCGTCCGGGTAGACATTGAAGTCGCCCATAAGCACCATTGGATAGTGGTCTGGATTCATGGCCTGGATGCGCTTTACAACAACGGCAAGGCCTTCCTTGCGGGCAACTGCTCCTCTATGGTCGAGATGCGTGTTTACAAAGAAGAATTTCTTGCCGCTTCTCTTATCCTGGAGAAGTGCCCATGTAGCTGTTCTGCGGCATTTTGCATCCCATCCGAAGCTTACCTTGTCAGGAGTCTCTGAGAGCCAGTATGTACCCCATTTGCACATTTTGATGGTTTTCTTGTTGTAGAAGATCATCATGTGCTCGCCTTCATGCTTGCCGTTGTCGCGGCCCACACCCACGCCTTTGTAGCCCGGGCGTCCCTGATGACCGTCGAAGTTGGTGGTGATGAATTTGATCTGGTCCGGGAGGGTTTCCTGGGTTCCGAACACATCAGGCAGCTGGTCACTGATCATGGTTGCCGCAGCATAGCAACGGTATGGCCACGAGTTGGTTCCGTCCTCTCCTTTTGAAAGACGGATATTATAAGACATTACCGTCACCTTTGCCGGTTCATCTGACTTTTTTGCGGCCTGTGCAGCGACAGGAAGGAGCATCGCGATAGATGCAAGAATGATTACTAGTTTTTTCATACCGCGAATTTAATAAGAAATCGTAATTTTTGAAACGCTTGTTTGCCAAAAGGAGTTTTTTACATCTAGCGGTACTGACATCCCCAAATAGGTTTATGTCCACACGCACCCAGGCAGCGGCCTCGCTTCGCGAAGCATAGGGATATGCTCCGCTCGGCCATCTGCCTAGGTGCGGTGGAAGTCCGGACACACTCGTTGAAACACTACCTGTTGTCTCGAACCTTAATAACGGCTAAATAATTTTCTCTATCCCATTTCCCCATAAGATAAACTTAGAGCTTCGACTTGCAATTCAGAATAACCTGATACGTCAAAATTGGGACAGATAAAACAACATTTAGCAGAGAACCGAGGTATGAAGGAAGGAATGCAAACATCGTAAATTCTGGCAATAGTGAAAAATAGACACCGACAAAACCTGCAACATAAAAGATTCTCCAGACAAGGAATTCCTGACGATTAAGCAGTGAGAGGTCAAGTGTATCGGGATTCAAAACGACGAAAGCAAGTGCTACTATGGCCAATACAATCGAAATATTACTGAGTGTGGTGAAAAATAATGTCTCTGTTGGTATTTTTATTAACCTCAGAACAGAAGTAATACCCACTGAGAATATAAGTAAATCATACTCAATCAGAAATCTTATATTGCTTCTCTTCATATCATTATTTATTAATTTTGTTTTCCTCGGCTGGTGCCTCAAATTTCATTTCACCTGCCCCACCAGCGTCCTTCTCTTGAATCATCGTTTTTGGTTTTTCAGGATTATCACAAGTTGAAATCAATTTCAACAAAAGCGCCACAGCGACAGAAATCCTTGAACCTTTGCCGTTAAAATGTGGATTCGGCTCTGGATCACCATCTTGATCATATCCACTGTCCTTGAGGCTCTGTCTATGCTTTTGCTTTAATTCTTCCGTCTCTATTTCAGAGGCGGTATCGCGATCACCCTGATGATCGTAGCCAGGAGAATACTTCCTAGACATTTCATGGTCCAATGGTGTATCGCCAGAGACTAGCAACCCAATGCCGGCAACAGCTACTACAGGGAGTGCGTAAGGAGCGACAGCGATAATTTGCGGAGCAATTAAGCTCAACCCACAACCGACTATAGGCGTAAGCCGGATCGCCATATCCCCGCCGACACAAGCGCCATCCGGATCCACCAGCATCACAGGATTCCCAGCACAATAGTTATACGGACTCATGCCGACAAATTTCTCCGCCATCGGGTCGATGGAGGTCCATCTTGCACTCCAAGGGTCATAGTTTCGGGCACCGAAGTCGATGAGGTTGCAGCTGCCACCAACTAGCGATGCCTGTTCCTCCTTGTTGGCGTAACGCCAGCGGTTGTCAGACAGAGTAGTCTGGTTGTCATCCTGGATCCTCGTGCCGAACGGTAGGTAGTCGTTCTCCTCGATGACACCGGAGGCAAGGTCAATCACCGACCTGGCATTGCCCAGGTAGTCCTTGGCGTACCAGAGATCCAGGATGCCGTCGGTGGTGCTGACAAGGCGGCCTTCAGGGGTAGCGATGCTCTCCAATGATGCTGAGCCGCCATCGTACACGAAGCTGCCACGGTAGAGTTTGCCGAGGCCATCGTGCGTGCTGACGCTATGTTTGATACCGTCAGAGAGATATGTGTAGGTAGCCGTCATACCTTCATCATTGGTGATTTCTTTCGGAAAGTTAAGCACATTGTAGGAAATATCCAAACCTTGGTGGCCGT
>JAKSJK010000109.1 GCA_024398095.1 Bacteroidales bacterium | reverse complement strand
GGCGGCGGAAACATCGGCCGCGGATTCATTGGAGCAGTGCTCTCACAGGCAGGCTACCGTGTCGTATTTGCAGACGTGGTAGCAGAAGTCATTGACCGTATCAACAAAGACGGGAAGTACACCGTACACGTCATGGACGTGGAACAGAAGGACATCGAAATCAGCAATATCTGTGCTGTCAACTCCGGTTCGGAAGAAGCGGTTGCCGAGGTTGTAAAGGCAGAGATCATTACCACCGCAGTCGGTGTCAGGATCCTCAAGTTCGTTGCTCCTACCATCGCGAAGGGTATCGCAGCCAGAAAGGCGGCAGGTGTGGAAGAGCCACTCAACATCGTAGCATGCGAGAACGCAATCCGCGCCACCAGCCAGCTCAAGGAACTCACCTACGCACTCCTTGACGAGGAGACCGCAAAGTGGGCTGATGCACACGTCGGCTTCGCAGACTGCTCTGTGGACCGCATCGTACCTCCTGTACGCAGCGAGAACCCTATCGACGTCGTGGTAGAGAACTTCTACGAGTGGAACGTCGAGGAGAAGTCCTTCGTAGGCGCAGCACCTAAGATTGACGGCATGAACCTCGCAGACAACCTTCTCGCTTACATCGAGCGCAAGCTCTTCACCCTCAACACCGGCCACGCCATCACCGCATACCTCGGCCAGATGAAGGGCTACAAGACCATCGACGAGAGCATCGCAGACCCAGAGATCTACGCAGTCGTAAAGGCAGCCATGCAGCAGAGCGGCGAAGGTCTCGTACGCAAGTTCGGATTCGACCACGACGCTCACTTCGCATATATCGAGAAGATCATCAAGAGATTCAAGAACCCTTACCTCAAGGATGATGTGACCCGCGTCGGCCGTGAGCCACTCCGCAAGCTTTCAGCAAACGACCGTCTCGTCCTCCCTACCATGACCGCCCTCAGCTACGGTCTCCCTGTGGACAAACTCGTTGTCGGCATCGCCGCAGCGCTCCACTTCACCAACGCAGAAGATCCTCAGAGTGTCGAGATGCACGCAGCAATCGACGAACTCGGCGTAAAGGCAGCATTCTGCAAGTTCAGCGGTCTCGACGCTGAGCACCCACTCGTAAACCAGGTAGTAGAAGCATACAATAAACTTTAATCCATGGACGCAGCAACCCAGAAGAAATTCAATTACTGGCAGTGGCGCGTGATTATCTGCTCGATGATCGGCTACGCCATGTTCTATTTCGTTCGCAAGAACTTCTCCTTCGCGATTCCACTCCTCTCAGACCAGTACGGCATCACCAATGCCAGCTTCGGTATCATCATGACCCTCGGCGGCATCATCTACGGCGTGTCGAAGTTCATCAACGGCATACTCGGTGACCGCACCAACGCAAGGTGGCACCTGGTTCTCGGCCTCGCAGTCTGCGTGGCAGCCAGCGTCGTACTTGGCTTCTCCGACAAAATCAGCACCATCATTACCGGTCAGGCCGACGGTCCCGACTTCGTGAAGTGGATGGTCATCATCATGGCCATCATGTACATCGTCAACCAGGTCTTCCAGGGATGTGGATTCGCACCTTGCAACCATCTCATGGTCTCATGGGTTCCGCCTCACGAGCTTGCGACCAAGATGAGCATCTGGAACGTTTCCCACTCTGTTGGTGCATTCGTTGCAGCTGTAATCTGTGGATATCTCACCAAGTGGCAGCTCTGCTTCTGGGTTCCTGCAAGCATCTCCCTGGCAGGCATCTTCTTCATCATCATCACCCTCCGCGACACTCCTAAGTCAGTAGGACTTCCGGAACTTCCGAAGGTCAAGGGTGAAGCTGATGACAGCGAGCTCAAAGATCCTAAGGCATTCCGCAAATTCCTCATGGAGAAGGTGTTCCTCAACCCTATCATCTGGATACTCGCAATCACCGACCTCTTCGTCTACATTGTACGCTTTGCAATCCTCGACTGGGGTCCGAAGATGCTTACATCCATGGGACTGAGCCAGTCACTTGCCGGCTGGACAGTCGGAATCTTCGAAGTTGCAGGCTGCGCAGGTATGCTTTGCGCCGGTCTGATTTCCGACAAACTTTTCCATAGCAAGTCACAGAGAGTCTGTGCCATTGAATTCGCCCTCGTGGCTGTCTGCCTCGTTGCACTCCACTTCATCCAGGATCTCAACACACCGGTACTCTTCCTCGTAGTACTCGGCATCGCAGGCTTCCTCCTCTACGGCCCACAGGCCCTCCTGGGCGTGATCGCGTCCAACCAGGCCACCAAAAAGGCAGCTTCCTCTGCTGTAGGTCTCATCGGACTCATGAGCTACCTCAGCACCATCGTGACCGGTATCGGATTCGGTTATATTGCCGACCTCGCTGGAAACTGGCATTGGATTTTCATAGCAATGGGTGCACTCTCAGTAGTGGGAACAGTGCTCATCGCTGCAATCTGGAACCTCAAAGACCCTAGCATCAACAAATAATGAAAAACGGTACTAAATTCGGCATACTCGCCGCACTGCTGCTCCTAGGAGTAGTTGCGGGTTTCCTCAGCTACAAGGGTAGCAACAGCAAATACGAGCCTATGGATCCGGCCAAGATCGACAGCATCGAGGATCTGCAGGCATACTTCACCTACAACCCTGAGCGCGACATTATCATCAGCGCCCACCGCGGCGGCATGCAGGAGGGCTTCCCTGAGAACTGCATCGCATCCTGCGAGAAGACCATCTCCGAGATGCCGACCTTCTTCGAGGTAGACTTCAGCTTCACCAAGGACAGCGTGATGGTGCTCATGCACGACCTCACCCTGGACCGCACCACCACCGGCAAGGGAGCCGTGGAGGACTACACCTATGAAGAGATACAGCAGTTCAACCTCGTGGACCGCAACGGCAACGTCACCGACTATAAGATCCCTACCCTCAAGGAACTCCTCGACTGGGGTGACCACAAGATCGTCTTCAACTTCGACAACAAGTACATCAACACCAAGGGTGTGAGCGACGAGCGCAAGCAGGCTGCACTCAGTTTCTTCGCACGCCAGCTCAAGGAAGGCGGCGAATGGTCCATGTACCACAACATCATGCTCTCCGTCCGCTCCATCGAGGAAGCACTCTTCTACTGGAACCAGGGCATCCGCAACGTAATGTTCTGCGTTGAGATCAGCAGTCCAGAGATGTACGAGGCCTATGACAAGTGCGACATACCTTGGAACTACATCATGGCCTACATCCGCCTCGCAGTCGATCCTTCAATGCAGGAAATCTACGACAAGCTCCACGCAAACGGTGTCATGACCATGACCTCGATTACCGGTTCATCTGACAAGGTCAAGAATGACTTCGACCGTCACGTGGCCTACTTCCGCGAACTTCTCGCAGAGCCGGACATCATCGAGACCGACTACCCTTCCCAGTTCATCGGCCTCCCTTGGGACCGCAAGACACTCCACAGCTACAAGAAATAACACTGAAACAAGATGAAAAAGACACTTATCGTCCTTATGGCGGCAGCCCTCTCAATGAGTGCATACGCCCAGACCCAGACCATACGCGCATTCTCCCACAGAGGCGGCAGGATGGAGCGCGATGAGAACACACTTATGGCATTCCAGGAAAGCTGGGACGCCGGCTACACCGGTTTTGAGACCGACATCCGCATGACCAAGGACGGTGTGCTCTATATGACCCACGACTCCACACTCGAGCGCACCACCAACGGTACGGGAGTCTTCGAGGAGAAGACTTCCGCAGAGATCGACAAGCTCCGCACCAAGAAGGGCAACAAGATCATGCGCTTTGACGAGTTCTGCGCCTTCCTCGACGGCAAGGACAGCCTCTATGTGGAATGGGAATTCAAGACCAAACCTGTAGAACTCTATCCTCAGGAGAGACTCGAGCAGTATGTAGAAACCATCTACCAGGCAGTAAAGAACATCAAGACCAAGGGTTCCCAGATGGTTTTCACCTCATCTGACTACCGCGGTCTCCGCTACCTTCAGACCAATCATCCAGATGCAGAGCTTCTCCTTATCATCAGCAAGCCAATCAATGACGAGACCATCGCAATGGCTAAGACCGTCGGTATCTACACCCTCGGCTGCAAGATGGAAGGCACCAGCCGCCAGGCAGTTGAGAAGGCGCACAAGGAGGGTATCACCGTCAGCCTCTGGCCTGGTCAGAGCGTAGAGGACTTCATGCTCGGAGCATACCTCGGCTGCGACCGCATGTGCACCGATGTTCCTCTCACCGTCATGAAGTGGATGAAGGAAAACGCCCCTTGGATCAAGGTAATCTATTAATAATATAGGATGGCAGCGGAAAGTATCCAGAGATTCGGTCGCAAGCTGAGTGCGATGGTGATGCCGAACATCGGCGCATTCATCGCATGGGGGCTTATCACGGCAATTTTCATCAGCAATGGCTGGTGGCCGAACGAGCACATAGCGAAGCTCGTAGGTCCGATGCTGCGCTTCCTGCTCCCGACGCTTATCGCCTACACGGCAGGTAAGAATGTTTCCGGTGTCAGAGGCGGCGTTGCAGGAGCTGTTGCGGCAATGGGCGTAATCATCGGCAGCGAGACCCCTATGTTCATAGGAGCGATGCTGATGGGCCCTATAGCAGGCTATTATATAAAGGTATGGGACGAGCTGGTCAAGGGAAAGATCAAACCGGGCTTCGAGATGCTGGTCGACAATTTCTCCCTCGGCATCATATCCATGCTGCTGGCAATCACCGGCTACCTCCTGATCGGCCATGCCATGACCTGGCTCACGAACCTGCTCAGCAGCGGCGTGAACTGGATGCTTGCACATAAACTCAATCCGCTCCTCGCGGTGCTCGTGGACCCTGCCAAGGTTCTCTTCCTGAACAATGCCGTCAACCACGGCATCATGACCCCGCTTGGAATAGAGCAGGCTGCCCAGATGGGCCATTCGATGCTCTTCCTGGTGGATCCGAACCCGGGCCCTGGCCTCGGAATCCTCCTCGCCTGCTGGGTTTTCGGCAAAGGTGCGACCAAACAATCCGCACCTGGAGCCGCAGTGATCCAACTTTTCGGCGGAATTCATGAGATTTACTTCCCATATGTACTCGCCCGCCCTATTCTGCTGCTTGCGGTGATGGCCGGCAACATCTGCGCGCTTTCCTTCTATACGCTGATGGATTTCGGACTCGTGGCACCGGCTTCGCCAGGCAGCATGATTTCCATAATCCTGATGTCCCCGAAAGGAAAGATGCTCGTGGGCATACTCGGCATTCTGATCGGCACCGCAGTATCCTTCCTGCTCGCATGGCCTATAATAAGGAAACGTCCTGACTTCCAGAGCGAGGACGAGACTCCTGCCGTCGGAACGGAGGCCAAGAGCTTCAGTGGCAAGATATCCAAGATAGTATTCTCCTGTGATGCCGGAATGGGATCCAGCGCCCTCGGAGCTACAAAGTTCCGCAAGCGCATCAAAGACGCCGGACTTGCCATCGAAGTTACCAACAGTGCAGTCGACGCCATTCCGGCCGATGCGGACCTCGTGGTATGTCAGAAAGTTCTCGCCGACCGTGCACGACGCGTAGTTGGCTACGACGGTGACAAACCGGGACGCGCCAAGGTTATGGTTATCACAAACTTCCTTGAAGACCCTAAGCTGGATGAACTTTTCTCTAATCTTTCCGGAGTTCTCCAGCCTTGGAACATCAATGTGGGACTGCCATCAGAAAGCAAGGAAGACGCTATCCGCAGGGCAGGAAAGATGCTTGTGGACAGCGGCTGCGTCACCCTCGGATACGTCAACGCAATGGTCGAGAGGGAGAAGCTGCAGACCACCTACATGGGTATGGGCATCGCCATCCCTCACGGAACATCGGAAGCAAAGAGCAAGGTGCTCCGCAGCGGCGTTGTCGTTCTCCAGTACCCTGAAGGAGTCGATTTCGGAGAAGAAAAAGCAAAACTTGTCATCGGCATCGCAGGTG
>JAKSJK010000108.1 GCA_024398095.1 Bacteroidales bacterium | reverse complement strand
AGAGGGGTGAAGGCGTTTCTATATCTATGACGGTTGATAGTGATTTTAGCTATTCCGTTATATTCCTCAAGGATGATCTCCTTGAAGGGATGCATTACTGTCCACATATTGTCTTGTATAAGCGTTTATATTCACATTCATCGGCCTCTGCAGAAGTACACACTTCCAGAAGAAGAGGCTTATCAGAATCAGAGTTCACCAACCATTCGAGAGCAGACTCCAACCCGGCAGCATCTGAAACCTGGCGATAGCCAAGTCCATGCTCCAGGCAGGCACCCTCAGCGGAAGTGTTGTGACCACCGGAAATCAAGGTCCCGCGCACAGGTGACTTATCCAATCCCGGCAGGGTTCTGAAAATCGCCCCTTCACCGTTATTCAGAAGAAGGATACGGAAATTGCCGCCCAGCTTCTGCCAGAGTGCGTTCTGGTCATAGAAGAAACTCAGGTCACCAATCACACAATATGTACGTCTCTGCGGATCAGCCAGCGACGCACCTGCAGCCACGCTCAGCGACCCCTCGATGCCATTCAAACCACGGTTGCACTGGCAGTAGCCCTTGGAATAGATGGCCGCCAGACGCACAGACATGCTGTTGGCATAGTAGAACAGGGCGTCATCGCAGCGTGCCATAGACTCGAACCTTTTTACAGCCAGCAGCTGTGAATACTCTGGCACAAATGACTTCTGGCGGCACGCCACAGTCTTCCGCAATCCATCCCACATAGACGCAAAACCTTGAGAATTAAGCATCGGCAGCTCTGCAAGATCAGTCAGGACCTCGGCCGCATCTGCAGCAACAAGTACATCGGTATGTTGCGAAATGTCCCTCAGACGGCCGTCTTCGCTTACGAGGATATGCCTGGTACGAGGGCTGAGCGAGCGCAGGAACCGACGCAGCCGCTTGCTTACCGTGTGGCCGCCAACAAAAAGCACCCAGTCCGGATTATATGTTTCGCATCCCTCGACGACTGCCATAATCTGATCCGTATAGGAAACAGGCAGTCCAGGCATGGATATAGGCTCTGAGAGTATGGCAAACTTCTCCTGCAGACTGGAAATGACAGCCTCCCCGACTGCACTCTCCGCCGGCATATGTCCCATTACGATCATAGGCCTGCGGGCAGCGATGCAGGTGTCGAATACGAAGTTGCGCAGCGAGAGTTCGCTCCAACGACCGGACTCCACCACCCTTTCCCGTGGCAATTCTGCCACCGTAAACTCGAACAAGGGCTCGGATATCGGTACATTGATATGGACAGACGGATGGCCGGAAGCCTTGTTGGCCAGTATGGCCTCGTTCACCAGACGGTTGCAATGCCAGGCTTCGGTTGCGTCGGAGCCGACTTCCGGCAGAGAAACCGAAACAGCCGCGAAACGTCCCAAGGCGTCCGGTTGCGGCATGGTCTGTCCGTCCAGCTGGTCCACCCATGCGGCAGGTCTGTCGGCACTGATGACTATGATACCCTGCTGCTGATATGTGGCCTCTGCTACAGCAGGAAGCACATTCAGCAAGGCAGAGCCGCTGGTCACGCAAACGGCGACAGGTGAACCGCACTGCTGCCTGAGCCCCAGGGCAATGAAGCCTGCAGACCTCTCGTCGGTAGCCTGATGGCAGACCAGATCGGGACACTGGCTGAAATTGTGGACCAGCGGCGCATTCCGGCTGCCCGGGCATACCACGACATGACGCACACCGTGTCCGACCAGCAAGGCGGTAAGTATATTGACATTATTCTTATTGCAGTACATACTGTATGGTTTTCATCTTAGATTCGGTTTCCAGCCACTCGGAGAGACATTCGCTGCCAGGCACGATTCCGCCTCCGGCATATAACGAAGCTACGGTGCCGTCTGCCGCAGAGTACAGTTCAGCGCATCGCAGGGCCACATACAGATGTGTCTCGCCCTGCAGATCCACGGGACCGGCAAAACCGCTGTAATAGCGCCTGTCAAAACCCTCGTTCTCCGAAATAAACGCCGCAGCCTCCTGCTTAGGCATGCCGCAGACGGCAGGAGTAGGATGAAGTCTGCTGACCAGCTGTCCAAGTGCAAGTTTCGGATCGAGGTGGAAACGGAAGTCGGTACGCAGATGCACCAGATTGCCTGCACGCATGGTCACAGGTCCGTCTTTGAGGACATCTGCACTGACCTGGCCGAGTATTCCTTCGATATATTCCTCGACAATATGCTGTTCATGTCTGTTCTTGTCACTCCAATCCACAATGCCCTCTTGAAAAGGCATCGTCCCGGCAAGTGCAACCGTATGCAGGCTGCGCCCCCTGCCGTCGAGCAGGATTTCCGGAGACGCCACAAACCAGGTTCCCGACTGAGGCGTCGAATACAGCATGATCATCAGACGCGGATACATGTTGCAGGCACGCTCGAAAAGTTCCCTCATAGCCGTCGGATCGGCAAGATTGCAGTCCAGACGAAGTATCAACTGCTTCTTGCGGGCAAGCACCAGTTTGCGGAGTTTCCCGCCGCAGACTGCGTCATGGAAGGCCTTGAAAGCAGCTGCATATGCCGGTTCTGGCTCATGTCCAGCATCAGTTTCCGTGGCCGGAGCCTGTCGGCCCGCTGTGCCAAGCCTTCTGACTGTGATGCTGTCGGGTAGGATAAGTAAAGGAGACGAAGACTCCGAACTGTGGAAAGGCACCACCGCAAAGCCAGGTACCCGTCCCAATTCTTCGAGGCCGCCCAGTTGCAAAGGGGCCTGCTCTGACTCCACCAGAGTGTAGGAATCGGCATACGGAAGACGGTAGAATGCGTAAGACACCACAGCCATGACTACATTTTTTTCACAAAGTTTGTGACGGTTACCGTACTGACAAGACGGCCTGCTTCATTGGTCACATCCACACGCCACACATGAGTCTGAGTTCCCTTATGAACCAGATGGCCCAGAGCGGTCACTGTCTCCCCTTCTGCCGCAGAATGAACATGGTTGGCAGTTACACTGATACCCACGCATTTGCAGTCCGGGCATAGTGAAACCGACCCGGCGCCGGCAAGAGTCTCCGCCAGTGCCAGTACAGCACCGCCGCTCAGGTAGCCGAAGGGCTGCATCACTTTCCTTTCGACATGGATTCTGCCCATGCAGGTATCCGGCTCGGGCGTTGAGATGAACTCCATCCCGACAGTCTGTTCAAAACCGTTGCTGCTTTTTATGATCTGGTTTATCTTGTCTACATTCATAGCGATAGTCGCATTTCTATACAGATTGCTAATATAGCGCTTTTTTCAGTACCTTTGCATGCCCTTCGGCCCAAAGGCTTCCGAAAGGCAGAATTAAAGATGAAAGGACCCCAGACTGAAAAAATCAGAAACCTCTTCGATTCCATCGCGAAGGACTACGATAAACTCAACCACATTCTGTCACTCGGCGTTGACCGTACCTGGCGCAAGCGCGCCCTCAGGCAAATTGCTGAGGAAAGGCCCCAGCGCATTCTGGACATCGCATGCGGCACTGGCGATTTCAGCATCGAGATTGCACGCCACACTTGTCCTGAGACTCAGATTACCGGTCTGGATCTTTCAGAGGGCATGCTGAAGGTAATGGATGCAAAAGTTGCCGGAGAGGGTCTTTCCGAGCGCATTTCCACCTGTCAGGGGAATTCCGAGAAGATGGATTTCGCAGACAATTCTTTCGACCGTGTCACCATCGCGTTCGGCATCAGGAACTTCGAGAACAGGGAGACTGCCCTGAGGGAGATTCTCCGCGTCTTGAACCCGGGAGGACGTCTTGTGATACTCGAACTGTCTGTTCCTTCAAATCCTGTCTTGAGGTGGTGCTACAATCTTTATTTCACAAGAGTACTGCCATGGATAGGAGGGCTTGTCTCCGGAGAGAAGGCTGCATACAATTACCTCCCTGCCTCGGTACTCAAATTCCCGGGCAAGGAGGAATGGATGGAAACCATGCGTTCATGCGGCTATTCGGATGTTCATCACAAAGCCTTCACTTTCGGCATCTGCCGCATGTACACAGGCGAAAAACAGTCTTAATCCCTATTACAGATTAACGCGCGTAAACTTTGTCTGATCGTCAATAATATGATAATCAATTGTCTGGCGCTGATTTATTATGATCTCTTTAAGATTCTTATTATAGTATAGATCCAGATATGTTATTACGTTTGCACAGTGACTGAGATCAATAGTAGGGCCCAGATTGTTGGATCTGGCATCTATTGATTTTAAGCTTGTACAGGTTTCCAAGCCTGCAATCTGATATAATCCACAACGATCGGCCACGAGTTTATACAGCGAAGAACAGTTTTTCAGATTGATAGAGTGGAGGTTGGGATTAATGTTTACAGTAGCTTTCTCAAGACTGACAGCTCCTTCCAAATTAATAGCCACAAGGTTTTCAAGGCCAGTTATAGTGACTTCTTCAAGCATAGTCAGACCACTTAGATCGTAGGTATTTACCTTTGAACCATAATCATCCAGACTCACCAAGTTCCTGCAGCTGCTTAAATCAATAGAGGTATTCAATGAGCAATAACTCATTGTCATATATCTCAGACTGACAAGACGACTAGTCTTTACAGATGAAACATTGAGACCGTAAAAATTGCATGAACTAAGATAGATGAGTCCCGACATATCAACAGTTGAAACTGAGCCGTTTATAAGACTTAAGGACTGAAGTGCTATATGATCGGCAAGGTTTATCGAAGATAGGTTGAAACCATCTCTAAACTGAAGGATTTTAAGAGCAGAGCATCCATCGAATGAAGATATGGTGGATAGAGGCGCGTTTACAACTTCCAGGCGCGCTAATTTAGGGCAGTCGTTAAACGCAAGATTGGAGACTTTCACATTCTCGAGAGTCAATATCCATAAATTCTGAAATCCATGAACATCGAGTGATGTCAGATTTGCATTCTTCAACTTAAGTTCTGACAAAGAAGTGAAATATACAACTTCAGGGAAGGAATACACAGGAGCATCCAGATCAATCTTATCTACTTTTCCTACCTCGTACAGGGACAGGAGACCATCACTATTTATATCGTAATTCCCAAGAAGATATGTCCTCATGTATGAATCAGAAATAGACAAGGTGCGGAAATCCTGCTCTACAGGGAAATCGATAGAAACACCATTTGAAGAGATGCGCACGTTTCCGTTACGCTTTCCATTTGTTGCATTCTCTTCAACTTGGATTCTCGCAGTATATTTACCATTATACCTACTCAGCGAAACTGTCAACCATGGAGTATTGGTTGTAACCTCTGCGGTAACAGTGTGATTGGCTTCGATTTCCAAATTAAGCGTCATGGCAATGCCATTTGAGGCCCAGGAATTCTTAGCAAGATTCAGAATAGTAGGCGCGCTCTGAGCGACAGTGACTTTCTCTTCCTTTCCTTCGCATTTGATGGAGATGGTAGCAGAGCGTGAGTTCGCAGACGTGTTTTCAGCTGCAGATACGGTCAGCTTATCTCCAGCCTTCTGAAGTTGCAGCCAACTTGCAGTAGTAGTGGCCGTCCACTCATAATTAGCGGAAACGGTCACATCCTTGCTTCCTGCCTCGGATGTAAAATTGAGTTCAGACGGCGACAAAGCAATCGTTGCAGCAGGCTTTCCTTCCTGAGTAACCTTCACGGTTTCCTCCTTGCCCTCCAACTTGAATGAGATGGTAGCAGAGCGTGGGTCGAATGAGGTGTTTTCAGCTGCAGATACGGTCAGCTTATCTCCAGCCTTCTGAAGTTGCAGCCAACTTGCAGTAGTAGTGGCCGTCCACTCATAATTAGCGGAAACGGTCACATCCTTGCTTCCTGCCTCGGATGTAAAATTGAGTTCCGACGGCGACACCGCAAGTGTTGCAGCAGGCTTTCCTTCCTGAGTAACCTTCACGGTTTCGACGAGTTCTCCCGCAGTTACTGTTATTTCTGCCTCCCTTGGGTCGAAAGAGTCATTCTCAGACACAAGCACCTTCAGGATCTTTTCTGTCTGCTCCACTGCAATCCAACCTGCATCTGTTGTTGCAAGCCAATCTCTATTAGAAGTGACAGTAAGAGTCTTTGCTGAAGATTCTGCATCAAAAGCCAATTCAGCCTCGGAGAGTGTCAGAACTGGCAGGTCCGACGGTTTTTTGCAAGAAACGATCGCAAGCATGGCAATCGCTGCAAGATATAACAACTTTTTCATAGCAAATTTGTTTTGAAGCCGAATATATATACATATATTGACAAAAACAAGGCTACTCGCTGTTCATTGC
>JAKSJK010000107.1 GCA_024398095.1 Bacteroidales bacterium | reverse complement strand
ACTCCGACTCCCGCCGTCTGGAACATGTCTAGCTGAACCAGCGTAGCCATTATTTCCTCTTACTTGACTTGGTGCCCTTCTTTGTGGCTGCGGCTTTTTTGCCGGCTGCCTTTCTGGCCTTTGCGGACCTGGCCGCCTTGGTGGCCTTCTCTCCGCGGGTCTCCTTCGGTTTGCCAGCCTTAGGCGCCGAGGTCGGCATGTCCACAACTTCGATATCTTCGTCCTTTGCCACCGGACGCCTATCCGCGCGGCTCTCCTTGCCGGTCTCGATGAGCTCGTAGTCAAGCAGCACCTGGTCGAGGTTGGTCTTCTTTACGCGGATGCGCACAGGGTCGCCGAGGTGGTAGACCACGCGGCTGCGGCGTCCCACGATGCGGTAATTGTCCTCGTCAAAGTCGAAGAAGTCGGAACGGATGTCGCGCAGTGCGACCATGCCTTCGATCTTTGTAGGCTCCACTTCCACGTACATGCCCCACTCGGTGAGACCTGAGATGTGACCTTCGAACTCGTAGCCCACCTTGTCCTGCATGAACTCGACGAGCTTGTACTTGATGCTGGCCCTTTCTGCCTCGGCTGCGATGACTTCGCGCTCCGAGCAGTGCTTTGCGAGTGCTGCAAAGGCGTCGCGGTTTGCACTCTCCTTCTGGTCCAGATAGCGGGCGAGAAGACGGTGTACCATCATGTCCGGATAGCGGCGGATAGGGGAGGTAAAGTGGGTGTAGTATGGGAATGCGAGGCCGTAGTGGCCTATATTCTCTACATCGTAGCGGGCCTTTGCCATGGTACGCAGGGACAGCAGCTCGAGTGCGCTGAATTCCGGCGTGCCTTTGGCCTCTTCGAAGAGGGCGTTGAGGGACTTGGAGATCTCCTTGCCGTTGCCGGTAGGACCCATCTTGTGACCGAAATTGCCAGCGAAGGTGCGCAGCACGGTCAGTTTGTCCTGGTTCGGCTCGTCGTGTACACGGAATACGAAGGTCTTCTTGCATTCCTTGGCCACGAATTCCGCAACGTATCTGTTGGCGAGCAGCATGAACTCTTCGATCAGCCAGTTGGCCTCGAAGGATATCTTCTGGTAGACATCGACAGGCTTGCCCTTTTCGTCCACGAGCACCTTCATCTCAGGGCGTTCGAAGCTGATTGCTCCGGCTGCGAATCTCTTTTTGCGCAGCTTCTGGGCCAGCTTGTGCAGTATCAGCACGGCTTCCTTGATCTCTTCCGGAACCGGCTTTGTGGACATGGCTGCGTCCGGATCGGATTTGGCCTTGTGCTCCGGTGCCACATACTGGTCGCCCATGATAATGGCCTGGGCTCCGTCGTAGTCGAAACGATAGTCGGAGTTGATAACGGTGCGGCCGAACCATTTGTCCACGATGCGGCCCAGCGGGGTCATTTCGAAGACTGCCGAGAAGGTGAGTTTTTCTTCGTCAGGACGCAGCGAACAGAGCTTGTTGGAGAGTTTCTCCGGCAGCATAGGCACTGTCCTGTCTACGAGATATACCGAGGTTCCGCGGGCTTTTGCCTCGTCATCCACGATGTCGCCGGGACGTACGTAATATGTCACGTCGGCGATATGTACGCCCACCTCGTAGTTGCCGTTTTCGAGTTTCTTGAACGACAGGGCGTCGTCGAAGTCTTTCGCGTCGGTCGGGTCTATGGTGAAGGTCAGGGTGTCGCGGAAGTCGCGGCGGCCCTTGAGGTCGTCTTCGGTGATCTTGTCGGAAATCTTGTCAGCAGCCTTGGCAACTTCCGGCTCGAAGCGGTACGGCAGGTTGAATTCGGCGAGGATGGCGTGCATCTCCGTATCGTTTTCTCCTGGTTCTCCGAGTACGTCCACGAGGTGGCCGGTAGGCACTGAGTCGCTGCGTTTCCAGAAGTCCACGACTGCGGCTACCTTCTGTCCTGCCTTGGCTGTCAGCTCATTGCCTTCTTCGTCGATCACGCGGTGTAGCGCGAAGGTGTCGGGGTCGATCCTCTTGAGGTGACCGTCTGCTTCTGCGTCCATCGGGATGGCGATGTCATATGGCATGGTCCTGCTCTGCATGAGTACCCATGCCTGGTCTCCGATTATGTGCAGTATGCCTACGAACGGCTTTACGGAGCGCTGCACTATGGCTGTGATCTGTCCTTCGCGGCGCTGTTTCTCTGTCTTTTCCTTGGTTACTACGACTTTCACGATGTCGCCGTTGAGGGCTCCGCAGGTCTTTGTGGCCTTTACGAACACATCAGCTTCGTCACCTTCTATTATCACGAACGCGAATCCTTCCCTGGTCATCTGTACGCGGCCTTCGAGTTCGAGGGCTGCCTTCTTCACGCGTTCCTTGCGGCCTCTGCCGCTGTTTTTTCTTTTGCTCATGGGTTACAAATATAGTCTAACAAATATACTATAAATCTTGGTGATTCTATTTGCGCGGGACGTAAATTGCGAAGCAATCCTGAAGTTCGGCCTGCCCAGCGTCGTCGAGAGCCGGGTTTCCGTCCTTTGCCAGATTGAAGCCGCGAGCAACCCAATTGCCCCACCAGGTCTCGTCCACGACGACCAGGCGGGTCTTGACAACTGCAGGTCTGGTGACGCCGCTTCCCCTTACCTGATCGATGACTGTCCATCCGTCAGGACGGTACTGGAAACCGGATTTCAGGACAATGACGGAGCCTATAGGCAGATCTGCCTTTGTGAATTTCGGAGTCGCGGTGAACTTCTTGAGATTGGAGGAGGTGCTGTTGTCGCGAGTAATCATATTCACGCTGGTCTGGGACTCCCAGTAGGCGTAAGGAGTCAGCGCCAGGTTGAGTTTTTCGTACTTGTCAAGCGAATAACCGTTGCTTGTGAATATCTGCTCGCAGCTGAATTGACTGTCATCGACCACCTCTTTCGGAACAAAGATGGCAAAACAGCTCTCGAGTTCTTTCTGGCCGGCAGCGTCAAGCTCCGGAGAGCCATCTTTCGCCAGATTAAAGCCTCTCTCGATCCAGCTTCCCCACCATGTTGGGTTAACCTCCACAATCTGGGTCTTGACGACAGCTGGTCTCGATGAAGTCTTGGTGCCTAAGGCAGTCCAACCGTCGGGGCGGTACTGGAAACCACTCTTAAGTACTATGAGCGATCCGTTCGGGAGGTCGCTCTTGCCAAACATGCGGGTCGCCGTGAATTTCGGTAGATTGGCCTTGTCGGAACAATCGGACGAAATCAGGTTTGAACTTGTGGTAGATTCCCAGTAGGCGTTGTGCACGAGGTTCAGGGCTGTTTCGTCATACTTCGAAAGATCATATCCCGCATCGGTGGCAATCTTGCGTAGAGCCTCGTTCGGGGTGGTAACAGGGAAGTCCGCCTCATAGCTGGACCTGCTTTGCACGAATGGTTTCTCACAGGCTTTCTCAACTGCCTCGGCCATTGCAGAATAGAGTCTGTCGCTGTATTTGTAGGACGATGGTCTGTATTCCATCTTGCGAAGATCGCATCCCGTGATGGCCTTGAGCCAGGTCATGCCGGCGAGGAAACGTCCGATGTTATAGGACAGATGGTGTCCGTCCCTGGTGATGTCATCGCCGACGAAACTGCTTCTGAGGTTCTGCACTGCGGTACCGCTTGGGAGTAGAATCTTGAGCTCAGGATGATTCTCCAGTGCTTTATGGCTGGCGTCCATGATGGCCAGGTACATTTTTTCCTGGTCTTTGCCATAGGTCGGGAATGCAGAACTGGTGGAATTTGACTGGTAGGCCCATGTCTGGTGCCACATCAGTCTGGCGCCAGGACAATGTTTGCCGACTTCTGCGATCAGGGTAGTCAGGAAGGGCTCGTAAGATGACGGAACGCCCGAAACGGCGCTGGCCTGCTGCATGGAAATCAGGTCCCAGTCCTGGGACTTGAGTACATCCACGGACGAATTTCCGGTGCTGTTGCTCCAGCTGTCGGATGTGTTGATGTAGTATGTATACGCTCCTGCGCCGCTGGTAATGTGACTTGTGTGCGTCTCCAGAGAACAGGAACCGATATATAGGTTGCCGAGCACTATTTCCTTGAATCCCAGTTCCTTGAGCATAGGGTAAAGGTACTGCATCGCGTCCACGGAGAAACTGTTTCCGATGGCGAGAATCTTTATAGACTCCTTGTTGAGCTCGGGAAGTTCAGTCTCTGGATCCGTCTTTTGGGGAATGTCTGGAGGAGCCGGGAGGGTGTTTTTGTTGCAGCTAAACAGGAGAAGCAGTGCCGCTGCTGCGGTAAGAAATGGTCTCATAATGTGTCGGTGTTATTACTACTACAAATTTACACAAAATTGCGTATATTTGCGCGGGCAGAAAATTTATTAAAAACAGTATAACAATGAACAAGAAAGTTCTCCTTATGATCCTTGACGGCTGGGGTGAAGGCCGTCAGGACGCATCGAATGTAATCTATGCACAGGGTGCTCCATTCATCGACTCCCTCCGTGCGAAGTACCCGATGAGCCACCTCCAGGCCTGCGGCGAATACGTGGGTCTGCCTGACGGCCAGATGGGCAACTCCGAGGTAGGTCACATGAACCTTGGCGCAGGCCGCACCGTATACCAGGACCTCGTAAAGATCAATATGTCCTGCCGCAACCACTCCATGATGGAAAATTCCGAGATCAAGGCCGTATACGACTATGTAAAGACCTCAGGCAAGAAGCTCCATCTCATGGGCCTCACCTCTACCGGTGGCGTGCACTCTTCACTCACACATGTCTACGAGTTCCTCTCAGAGGCTCAGAAGGCAGGTCTCGATGGCCGCGTCTTCGTACACTGCTTCATGGACGGCCGTGACACCGACCCTCGCAGCGGCAAGGGTTTCCTCCAGGATCTCGAGGCCGAGATGGCAAAGACCACCGGCAAGATCGCAACTGTCTGCGGACGTTTCTACGCAATGGACCGCGACAAGAGGTGGGATCGTGTAAAGCAGGCATATGACCTGCTTGTAGAAGGCAAGGGTGACGCATTCGAGTCTGCAATCGCAGGTATCGAAGCATCTTACGCAGCTGACGTTACCGACGAGTTCGTGAAGCCTATCGTAATCACCGAAAACGGCCAGCCTCTCGCAAAGATCGAGGAAGGCGACGCAGTGATCTTCTACAACTTCCGCAACGACCGCGCCCGTGAACTCACCGCAGCCCTCACCCAGACAGATATGCCGGAGCAGGGAATGCACACCATTCCTCTCTATTACTGCTGCCTCACTCCATACGATGCAAGCTTCAAGGGCGTGCACATCCTCTTCGACAAGGAAATCGTGTGTGACACCCTCGGCGAGACCGTTGCAAAGGCTGGTAAGAAGCAGCTCCGCATCGCCGAGACCGAGAAATATGCCCATGTAACCTTCTTCTTCAACGGCGGCGGCGAAACTCCGTTCGAGAACGAGAGCCGTATCCTCGTGAACTCTCCGAAGGTACCTACCTACGATCTCAAGCCTGAGATGAGCGCCCTCGAGGTGACCGACAAGTTGCTCGAGGCCATCCGCAGCGAGGAGAACGACATGATCATCCTCAACTACGCCAACGGCGACATGATCGGCCATACCGGAGTATATGACGCAATCCGCTGCGCAGTTGCCTGCATCGACGGCTGCGTACAGGCTGTTGTGACCGCTGCAATCGCACACGGCTACACCGTTCTTATTACAGCAGACCATGGCAACGCTGACTATGCCCTCAACGACGACGGTACTCCTAACACTGCCCACTCTCTCAACCAGGTACCATTCATCGTGGTGAACGCCGGCGAGGAGGTGAAGAGCGTGAAGGACGGCGCCCTCTGCAATGTAGCTCCTACTATCCTCAAGCTGATGGGTATCCCTCAGCCTGCAACGATGACCGCAGAACCACTCATCTAATTTTCTAATGTTATGATTACGGAAGCACAGATTGATGGCAAGATAAATGAACTCTTTTCAAATATCGAGTTCACTGCCGAACCTGCGGGTCTTTACGACCCACTGAGATATATGATTTCGATTGGCGGCAAGCGTATCCGCCCTCGTCTGTGCCTCCTGGCATACAGCCTCTTCAAAGACGAACTCGGTTCAGAAGTGTTTGAACCGGCAGTTGCGTTGGAGGTGTTCCACACTTTTACGCTTATACATGACGACATCATGGATAAGTCTCCAATGCGCCGCAATCAGCCGACCGTCTGGACGAAGTGGGGCGATGATACCGCCATCCTTTCGGGAGATGTGATGTCCATAGATAGCTATCGTCGTATTGCCAAGGCTCCGCGTGCAGTGCTTCCTGAGGTTCTGGATCTCTTCACCAAGACGGCCGCCGAGGTCTGCGAAGGACAGCAGTACGACATGGACTTCGAAAATGTCGGGCAGGTACCAATGGCCGATTACA
>JAKSJK010000106.1 GCA_024398095.1 Bacteroidales bacterium | reverse complement strand
TATTAAAAATAGCGGGCAAATATAATCAAAATTCTTGTTAAATTTGCAGTCTGTACCACAGTATTGACATAAAACGATGAAAAGGTTATCAATCTGCTTTTTTTCTGCCGCTGCTTTAGCAGGCCTTGCTGCCGCTGCCGTGCTTTCCTGCAGTTCCTCCTGTCCGAAGAAACAAGATGTGCGTCTGCTCTACTGGAACATCCAGAACGCGATGTGGGCCGACCAGGGTAACAACTACGACAATTTCGTGGCTTTCGTGAAGGAAAAAGATCCCGATATCTGCGTCTGGGCCGAGTCCAAGAGCCACTACAACACCGCCTCCGACATCTCCTACGACCTGGCTGACCGCGGGTCTCAGTACCTGCCGGACAACTGGGATGAACTCGCAGAGCGCTATGGGCACAAGTATGTGTACGTGGGCGGCGAACGCGATTTCTTCCCGCAGACCATCACTTCGAAATATCCGCTCCACAATGTCAAGAGGCTCCTGGGTGACGGCAAGGACAGCATCGTGGCTCATGGCGCCGGCTGGGCGACCGTAGACATCAAAGGCAAGAAGATCAATATCGTGACTGTCCACACCTGGCCTCAGAAATACGGCCTCACCCCTCAGACCGACGAGGAGAAGAAGGAAAGCGCCGCAAGGATGGAAGGCGACTACTATCGCCGCACCGAGATGGAGTACATCTGCAAACATACCATCCAGACCGTTCCGGAAGCAAAGGATCAGTACTGGATGATGATGGGCGACTTCAACGCCAAGAGCAGCATCGACAACTGGCACTACGGCTGGCCGGCCGACACTACTGCCTTCCTTGTCCATGACTACATCCTTCAGAACACCCCGTATGTGGACGTGATCCACGAACTCTATCCGAACGAGTTCCACAGCAGCCATCTCAACGGTACCAGAATCGACTTTGTCTACCTTACCGAACCGCTGATGAAGAAGGTTGAGGCTGCCGAGATCCTCCACGAAGGATGGTCAAAACCGGAACGTGTGCCATGGTCTAAGAAACGCTTCTGCACCCCTTCAGACCACGAGGCGATAATAGTTGATTTCAAGCTATAGATAAATTGATATAATAAATTAAATCTCAAATAGATGAAAAAAGTTATAACTGCAGTACTGCTGCTTTCTCTCTGTGCCTTCGGACTCAATGCGAAGAAACCGGTACAGAAGAACTTCCGTCTCCTTTATTGGAACATACAGAATGGCATGTGGTCCGACCAGGGAAACAACTACGATAACTTCGTGAAATGGGTTCAGGAATACGATCCCGATGTCTGTGTCTGGGCCGAAGCTCAGACCATATATATAACAGGTACCGCGACCAAGTGCGCAGTCGAGGACCGCTACCTTGTGGAGAACTGGGCGGAGCTCGCAGCCCGCTACGGACACTCCTATGTCTTCGTGGGCGGCCATCGCGACAACTACCCGCAGGTCATCACTTCGAAGTATCCTATCGAGGGCGTTGACCGCATCATCGGCAATGTCGGCAACCATCCCGAGGACCAGAGGGATACCATCGTTTCCCACGGCGCAGGCTGGGCAACCGTCAAGGTAAAGGGCAAGACCGTGAACATCGTCACCCTCCACACCTGGCCTCAGGCCTACAGCTTCTACGCCGGCACTGACGAGGCCAAGAGGGCGCAGAGCAAGGCTGAGCACGGCGGAGACTATTTCCGCGCAACAGAGATGGAGTACATACTCAACCATACCATCCGCACCCATAAGAAGGGACCGAAGGAGCTCTGGATGATGATGGGCGACTTCAATTCCCGCAGCCGCGTGGACAACTATCAGTACAAGTGGCCTGAGGACGCTTCCGGCTTCGCTTGCCAGGATGTGATCATCAACGACGGCAGATATGTGGATGTGATTGCGGAACGCTATCCGGGCGAGTTCAAGACTTCTACCGGCGGACAGGCCCGTATCGACTATGTCTATACCACCAGGCCTCTCTACAAGAAGATCGTGGACGCGTACATCGTAAAGGATGAATGGGCAGGCGACCCGGTTCGCGACCCGTCAAAGCTCAGCAATTTCTATCATCCTTCAGATCATAGGCCTATACTCGTGGACTTTAAGTTCTAGTTCATGTGAAAAGGCTGTCTTTTATAGTGCTATGCCTCTGTCTTGCGATGCTGTCTTCGACGGCGCAGGTCAGGGGCATTGTGCTTGAAGAAGATAGTTCCCAGCCAGTCATCCAGGCGGCTGTCCAGCTGCTTTCACCCAAGGACAGTTCGCAGATCCTGGGTACCGTTACGGACAATGACGGACATTTTTCCCTGAATGCGGCGCCCGGCGAGTACGTGGCCCGCATTTCCTTTATAGGTTTCCTCACGCAGAACAGGACCATACGTGTGTCCAGGACCGGTGGGGAAGTGGATATGGGCAGGATACTGCTGGTTCCGGATGCCCTGCAGCTGGAGTCTGCGGTGGTAAGTGCTGTGGCTCCTCTGGTGACCAGTGTGGCCGATACGGTGGTGTACAATCCCGCTGCCCTCATTGTCGAAGAAGATGCCATGCTGGAGGACCTGCTGAAGAAGATTCCGGGTCTGGAGGTTGACGAGAACGGCAGTGTGAGCCTGAACGGCCGCCGGATCAGCATGCTGATGGTGAATGGGCAGCGTTTCTTCGGCAATTCCGTGTCTGCGGGTCTGAAAAGCCTGCCGGCGGAGATGGTGGAGAACATCCGGGCATATGACCGCCAGAGCGATTTCTCGCGTATTACGGGCGTGGACGACGGAGAGTCGGAACCGGTGCTGGATGTGCGCATAAAGCCGGCTTTCATGAGAAATTGGAACAATCGGCTGAATCTGGGTTACGGCACATCAGACCGCTACAGCGGCAGCTTCAACGGCAACCGTATCGACGACCACGGGCAGGCCACCATAGTCGCTTCTGCCAATAATGTGACCAGTCCCAACCCTTTCAACTCCAAGGCCAATCAGCTCGGAACCGGTTCGGCCGGAGACATCGACAGGGGAGAGGCAGGTTTCAACCTGTCCAGGAAGGAAGGCGGCTCCGACCTGGGAGGCAGCGTTCATTACGACTGGAATCTGAGGGATGCCAGTTCGTCGGCGCAGACCGAAAATGTCTATTCTTCCAGCACCAATTACGGCTCATCACAAAGCAAAACCGACAGTCAGAAACACAATCTGAAGCTGAATGGTCACTTTGAGTGGAAGCCTGCAAAGGATTGGAATATAATGATTAAGCCTGTACTGACCTATTCGCGTACCGATTCTCGCGTCAGTACGGAGTCCCGGACGGTCAATGCCTCTGAACTGCTGCTCAACTCCGTCAATTCTTCCAACCATACCCTCCAGGACAGACTCAATGCCAACCTGACTTTCCAGCTCCACCGCCGCTTGAATGACAAGGGTATGAGTGCAACCCTGAGGAGCTATGTCGAATACACCTGGGCTGGCGATGACGTGACCAGCGGCAACAGTACCCGCTACTGGCAGATCAAGTCCAATCCCGATTCCACGCGCGTGCTGGGTTACTGGCAGCTGACGCGTCTGCATGGCCTCAATACCAATACCTGGCTGACTTGGAACCTGCCGCTGGCCAAGAGCATGTTCCTCCAGATGCAGTACCGTTTCCAGTACAGGCATTACAGTAATGAAAAGGATTCCTTCACTACCTTGGGAGGTATCTGGTTCGATGCTTTCCAGAGCGGTGCTGCAAAATATGACTTCTTCGGTCATTATCTGCTAATTAACTATAGATATATAAAGAAGAAATTTAATTTGACAGCGGGTGTGTTGCTGGTGCCTCAGCACACCCGTCTGAGCTATCCGGACGCATCTTCGCGTGACACTTCCACCTTTGTATTCTCGGCCGCCCCGAACCTCAATATACGCTATAACAAGTCCAAGGAAGAGCAGCTGTCGCTGACCTGGACGAGCTTTGCCGGTCAGCCATGGACCGGCTACCTGCTGGCTGTTCCCGTAAGTACGAGCCCGACCTACATCCGCTACGGAAATCCGGGTCTTCTGCCGTCCTATACCCACAATATGAACCTGACCTACAATCTTAGCAACAAGAAGAAGCAGAACAGCCTTGTGTGCAATGCCGCGGCCAGGATTGTCGAGAGGGCGGTCAGCATGAGCACCGAGTATGATCCTGAGACCGGAGCCAGGGTCGCACGTCCCAAGAACATTAACGGCAACTGGAGTGCAGATGCTTCACTGGTCTACAACCAGACCTTCGGCAACAGCGGTTTCTCCCTGGGTTCCAATTCGAAATTCGAGTTCAATAACAATGTGTCATACCTCTATGACAGCAAGACCAGATCAGATCTTGTCAACACTATCATCCGAGCTATGGCAATAGAACGCCTTAACTGCACGTATCGCAATAAGTGGCTTGAGTTAACGACCAATCTCTCAGGACAATATACTCTAGAGCAAAGCTACTTCCGCCCATCCTTGAGTCAACATCCGTGGGCTTTCTCCGCCGGACTGTCCGCTGTCTTCCGTACCCCATGGAAAATGATGCTTTCTACCGACTTCAGCGACTGGAGCCAGCGCGGTTTTGCCTTCAAGGAGCTCAATCGCGACTTCCTTATCTGGAATGCACGCCTCTCGCAGTCCTTCCTCAAGGGGGCTCTCTCACTTTCTCTGGATTGGAAGGACATTCTCCGCCAGCATGAGAACCTCATCCGTTCATTCAACGCAGAAAGACGCAGCATCACGACCTTCAATGGCGTGAATTCCTACCTGATCTTCCGCCTCTCTTACCGTTTCAGGAGCGAATAGCTCTTCGGACGCATGTTTGTTCTTAATAGAGACCGAATTGGGGATATTGTCTTTATAGTTAAAAAATAAAACAATAAAGTTAAACTACTTAACAATTTTGTTACCAGGCTTTATCTGTCGTGGAAGTCCTCGAAATAGTCCATCATGACGTCGTTGAAATCGTCCTCCCTCTCTTCCGGATCCTCGCGGTATCCTTCCTGCTCGACAAAGGAACAGAAGAGCTCATAGGTGGTCATTCCTTCGACAAGTTCCTGAAGATTTTCAGGCAGTTCGGGGAAGAAGTCGTAGCCTGATTTGTGCTCGATAAGGTTGACGCATTCGCTGAACTTGTAACGGCCGCCCTCTGTGATCGGACGGTTCGGAATCAGGAAGCCGACCGACTTGTAGCCCAATCTGTTGTGACACTTCTTGCAGACCACCAGAAAATATTCGTAAGGCATCGCATCCTTGCCCTTTGAACGTTCCGGTCCGTAGACCAGCGGACCGCAGGCGACGGACAGGTTGCCAAGAGGTTTTTCAAGCGCCCATTTCCAGCACTCGTCCAGCACCGTGGACCAGAGTAGTGAGTCGACTTTAACCTTTCCTTCCGGCATGTATCTGCGGAGCATGTCCCTTTCTCTGCCTGATGTGGTGATGTCTGTTCCAGCCGCTCCTGCCTTGCTGACCGCCGGAATCTCCCACGCAATCCAGTTCGGCATGCCGAAGTCCAGGTTCCTGGATATCCAGACTCCGTTTTCCTGTTCTATCCTTTCTCCGTAGATGGTGCCGCAGATGGAATTTGTGAGAAGTATCTCAGGCTCTGTATTCCTTTGGTTGCGGTCGTAGGTCCCATTGTTGTAGCTTAGCCTGGGAATGCCCAGATACGGCCTCAGAGCCCTCAGGCTGCGCCCCTTGGCCTGGATGTGTGAGGCTTTGAGCTTCTCGGGAACTGTTTCCTGGGCATAGGCAGGAATAACCACCAGGGAGAGGGCGGAGAACAATGCCGGTATGAGCAGCAGTCTTTTCACTGTCTGCAAATGTAGATATTTTCGCCGATATGAGGAATTGACGGATTTTTTTGTAACTTTGAAGAAAGTGCCTGCATGCGGGCATATGCTTGACTTTACAATAATCAATAATAACTATGAAACGAAGAGATTTCTTTAAGTTCTGCGGCGTTGCTGCCGCCGGGACTGCACTCAGCCAGATGAATCCCCTGGAAGCGATGGCGGCAGGTGCCCCACCAGCATTCAATGACGTAACTTCCCTGAACGATGTGGACCTGAACATCCGCGGCCTCAGCCCGAAGACCGACCGTCAGATCACTATCATCATCATCGGTGCCGGAAGCCGCGGCAACACCTATGCCCGCTATGCCCAGCTCTTCCCTGACAAGGTGAAGGTCGTGGGCGTTTCAGACATCAATGACTACCGTCTCCACAAGCTTTCAGATCTGCACGATGTGCCTGTGGAGCGCCGCTACGGCGATTTCAGCGAAATTCTCTCCGTTCCAAAGTTTGCGGATGCGGCTGTAATCTGCACTCCGGATGATGTGCACTATGCTCCTACCATGATGGCACTCAAGCTGGGTTATCATGTGCTCGTTGAGAAGCCTATCGCCCCTACCGAGAAGGAGTGCCGCGACA
>JAKSJK010000105.1 GCA_024398095.1 Bacteroidales bacterium | reverse complement strand
TGTGACCCGTTCGGGGCTCGAACCCGAGACCCCAACATTAAAAGTGTTGTGCTCTACCAACTGAGCTAACGAGTCAATCCGTGGTCCCTTCGAGTCAAATCCTCAAACGGGATTGCAAAGGTACGGTATTATTTGAAAATCACAAATATTTTTGGACTTTTTTTAACTTTTAACAATCCGTAGACTAAAGATCACTCAGTGCCTTTACCTTTCCAAGGTACGACTCAGGAAGTTTTCCATAAGACCTGAGGACCTCATTCATTTCATCTACATCTATGTTCACAAGGTGCGAAACGGCGTTCTTCGGATCTTCGGTAATTATACTGCCGGCCTGGGCCACCTTGAGGAATGCGTCAGGAAGCATCATGTAGGAATCGATGTTATCGGCAAAGCTGATCTTTGTCTCCGGAGTAATGGCCATCATCCTGCGGATAAGGCCTTTCTTGCCCTCGAGGATCCTGCCGTTGGTCTGAGGGAATGTCACCTCTACGCAGACAGACTCGGATGCATTCTCCTCAGGAAGGTAGACAGTTGTGCTCAGATCGGCTCCGTTGTAAGACCAGCAGGCCTTGTCTGCCTTCTGGGACGGATGGCGTTCGTAGGAGACTTCCTGTCCGTTCACCTTCACACTCTCAGGGGCGAGAGTGCACTCGAAGATGAATGAAAGCTTGCGTGAAGCAGCCATACCCTCGAAGCTGCCTTCGCGGCCGTACACCTTCACCACGGTGGTATTCGCATTGGTGTTCCTGTCTATGCGGGTGGTGGCGAATTCGCTTGCGTATGCCTGGGTGGCTCCATCATCCTCATAGTGGGTATAGGTGGTATGTCCCGCGCCCGGAGCGACGAGGATGCGCAGTTCACTGTTCTGCTCCTGAAGCGATCCTATTGTCTCGGATGCGAGAGGAATCACACTGCCGCACTTCACGAACCAAGGATTCTCGGCAATGGTATACGAGAGTTCCGCTTTTGTGCCGCCCTTGTAGGTCTTGCCAGTTGCCATATCATACCAGTCGCTGCCTGCCGGGAACCACATATTCCTCTTTGCAAGACCGGTCTGAGGATCGGCAGGTTCGCAGACAACAGTAGCGAGGATATTGTCGCCGAACAGGTACTCTTCCTTATATTCATATGCCTCGGCAGCCTCAGGGCAGTCGTAATAGAGAGGACGGCACATCGAGATGCCTGTGTCGTAGCCGGCCCGGGCGAGATCGTAGACATATGGGGAAAGAGTATAACGCAGGCGGATGGCCTCACGCATGTAGCTGAAGTGCTCCGGATACATCCAGATCCGCCTTTCGATCCACCTGTTCTTGGTGCAGTGGGTCTTGAAGATTGGGGTGAATACGCCATACTGGAGCCAGCGGGTGTACATTTCCGGATCCGAGTTGTGGTTGGACTGCTGCATGTGGCCTCCGATGTCATGGCCCCAGTAGCCGTAGCCAACATTCGATGCCGTGCAGGTGAACTCCGGAAGGAACTTGAGCACGCTCCACTCCTCGTAGGTATCGCCTGAGAAACCGATCTGATAGCGATGGCTTCCAAGTCCACCCCAGCGGTGGTAGATCACAGGGCGCTTTGCGTGGGAACCCTCGGAAACACTCTGGCGGACCTTGTCATTGAAGAAGGTGTAGTTGAGCCAGAAGGTGTTGCTGAGATCTTTTGTGTACTTGCTCTGCTTCCACTGCTGCCAGTCAAGCCACCAGAAATCCACTCCCTGCTGCTCGATTGGATGGATCACAGAGTTGAAATAGGCATCCGCCCAATCCTCCTGACAGATGCGGAACGGCACCGGAGCCTTTTCTCCGGCCTGTCCGACCTTGGGATCGGGGCCTGCAAACTGCCAGCCACCTTCGCCGTAGACATAGCCCTCCGGACCGTCGTAGTCGCTTGTGCGGGAAAGATAATCCTTCACAAAGCGGTCGTAGCAATCCTCGTAAGGCTGCACACCGGATGCAGGATGGAGGTTGAGGGAAGTCTTGAGTCCCATATCGTGGATATCGGCAAGGAACTGCTGCGGATCAGGGAAAAGCTGCTTCTGCCAGGTATAGCCAGTCCAGCCTATCCTCTGGCCGAATTCGTCCCTCGGCGCATCTTTCCTGCGGAGGGAGAAAGTCTCATGCCAGTCCATGTCGATCACCATTACGTCAAGCGGAATGTTATGCGAGCGGATCTCCTCTGCCAGATTCACGAACTCGAAGTCTGAATACTGCCAATAGCGGCTCCACCAATATCCGAGCATGTACTTCGGCGGGAGAGGAATCTTGCCTGCAACCTTGGTGAAGTCAGACAAGGCAGCCTTGTAGTCATGGCCATATGCAAAAATATAAAGGTCCTGACGGTCTCCCGAAGGGCGCTCGGCCACCCAGTTCTTCCAGTCGGAATCAGTACTCTCGAAAAGCTGGCGGGAACTCTCGTCCACAATCACCCAGCCATCGCGGGAGAGTATGCCCTGTTCCCACGGATCGTTCCTGTTGATTTTCTCACGTCCCATGCAGCCGTCAAGCGTACGGGTGGTGCCGAGAAGGTTGCCGCTCTCATCCGCACCCGGTTTCCAGGTCACAGCGAGAGGCTTCCTGGCGCCCGGCGCAGGCATAGTGAATGCCACGCTCAGGTTCTTCTCTGTGAACTTTCCGCCGCCGAGATAGGTCAGAGTCAGATCATCAGTCTTGATTACAAGTTTCTTCTTGCCCGTACTGACCTTGAACGACGGCACGTCGAGTTTTCGGTTTACGATGGCAAGGCTGGCCCTGTCCTCGAACTGACCGTCCTCACTCCACTCCATTCGGATGAGACGTGAGGTAAGAACGGTGAAACGTGCATTCTGGTAAGTTACTGTGGCAGCAGGATCTGCCTTGGGTTCCCAATTCTCACCCAGAGACTGTGCCGGGACGGAGATTGTGCCGAGTACTGCGGCCGCAAGGAGAGCTGAGATTCTGGAAATAAGTTTCATCTGTGGTTTTATATATTTTCAATTTGCACAAAAATACGTATTTTTGCGCGGTTTTCAATAAAACACAAAGTAACCGAAAAACATTTATAGAATATAATTATGGTAAAAGTAAATCTCGGAGGCTGCAACTCCTTTGTAAATGATGCAGAGTACAAGGCTATCCTCGACAAGGCGCTCGAGGCTTTTGACGTCCTTGAGAACGAAACCGGCGCAGGCAACGACTTCCTCGGCTGGAAGCACCTGCCGTCAAGAACTCTCGAAGGCTCGCTCATCAGCGAATTCGAGGCTGTACGCGACTGCTGGGCTGCCAAAAAGGTCGATCTCGTAGTTGTGATCGGCATCGGCGGTTCATACCTCGGCGCAAAGTGCGCAGTGGAGGCTCTCTCACACAACTTCGCACGCCAGATGAAGACCACCGACGCTCCTGAGATCGTCTTCGCGGGCCACAACCTCTCAGAGGAGTACCTCTGCGAGCTCATGGACTACATGCAGACCAAGAACGTTGCAACCGTAGTAATCTCCAAGTCCGGCACCACCACCGAGCCTGCCGTTGCATTCCGCATCGTAAAGCAGTACCTCGAGAATACATATGGCAAGGCTGAGGCTGCAGAGCGCATCGTAGCCGTTACCGACGCCAAGAGAGGCGCACTCAAGAGCCTGTCTACCCAGGAGGGCTACAAGACCTTCGTGATCGAGGACAGCGTAGGCGGTCGTTTCTCAGTTATGTCACCAGTGGGTCTCCTCCCTATCGTCCTCGGAGGCTTCGACGTACGTGCCCTCCTCGAGGGTGCAAAGGCAATGGAAGAGCAGTGTGCAAAGCGCTGCACCGAGTGCAACCCTGCAATCCAGTACGCAGCAATGCGCAACCTCCTTTACAACAAGGGTCTCAGCACCGAGGTTTTCGTAACCTACAATCCTAAGCTCGTATTCCTCGCTGAGTGGTGGAAGCAGCTCTTCGGCGAGTCCGAGGGCAAGGATCTCAAGGGCATCTTCCCTGCATCCGTAACCTACACCACCGACCTCCACTCAATGGGTCAGTTCGTACAGGACGGCGCACGCATCATGTTCGAGACCGTTGTTTCCGTTGAGAAGAGCAGCCGCTCCCTCGTGATCGAAGCTGACGAGCAGAACCTTGACGGCCTCAACTTCCTCGCCGGCAAGCACGTCGAGGAGTGCAACCACATGGCAGAGCTCGGCACCAAGCTCGCACACATCGACGGCGGCGTGCCTCAGATGCAGGTTGCAGTCGAGAAACTCGACGCCTACACTCTCGGTGAGCTCTTCTACTTCTTCGAGAAGTCCTGCGGCATCTCAGCTTACATGCTTGGCGTGAACCCATTCAACCAGCCGGGCGTAGAGGCTTACAAGAAGAATATGTTCGCCCTCCTCGGCAAGCCAGGCTACGAGGATATGGCAGCAGCACTCCAGGCAAGACTCTAAGATGACTAAGAAAATATTGATGTTCTGCATAATGCTGGGAGTTTGCATCTCAGCTTATGCAGAACTTTCTGTTAAACAGCCCTGCAGCGACGGAATGGTCCTGCAGCAGAACACAGAGGCGACAGTATGGGGACATGCCAGCGCAGGTGCCCGGATTACCGTATGCCCGAGCTGGAGCAAGACCAAATACAAGACCGAGGCCGATGAGAACGGCGTCTGGACCGTGAAAGTCAGCACTCCGTCTGCATCCTACACCTGCCACAGCATCAAGATCACCGGCGACAGGCAGAAACTCGTGATCAGCGATGTGCTGATCGGAGAAGTCTGGTTCGCCGGCGGTCAGTCCAATATGCAGATGCCGGTACGCGGTTTCCACAACTGTCCATGCGAAGGCTATATGGACATAGTCTGCCAGGCTCCGGCACGCGACCGCATACGAATGTACACTGAGCCGACAACACAGAGCTACGAGCCGGTTTCGGACGGCAAAGGCTTCTGGCGCAAGGCTGACTGCAACAGCGTGGCGGACATGAGCGCCACCGCTTATTTCTTTGCCCGCGAGATGAACAAGATGCTGGAAGTTCCGATCGGCATCGTGGCCAATCCTTACGGTGGTTCGCGCGTTGAGAGCTGGCTCCCGAAGGCGACTCTCGAAGCCTTCGGCACGGAGGATCTCTCCCCTGCCGCAATCGATCGCAGGACAGCCTGGGAACGCCCCTACTTGATGTACAATGCCATGCTGAACCCACTGAAGGGCTACACCATCAAGGGTTTCATCTGGTACCAGGGCTGCTCGAACGTGGGAAAGCACGATGAATTCGTGGAGCATATGACAGAGATGATACGCCAGTGGCGTTCAGATTTCTCTGACGAGGCTGCCGCCCTTCCGTTCTATATGGTCGAAATCGCGCCTTACCAGTACAGCAGCGATCCTGAGAGTCCGTATTCTGCCCTGCTTCGCCAGGCCCAGCACGAGGTCGCAGCGACAGTGGCCAACTGCGGCATCATTGTCACCAACGATCTGGTCTACGACTATGAGCTCAGGAATATTCATCCTTGCCGCAAGCAGCCTGTCGGCGAGCGTCTGGCGCGACTGGCCCTCAACCGCGACTACGGCATGGCCAGCATCTTCTGCCAGTATCCGCATGCTTTGAAGGCATATGTCGAGAACGGCAGAATCTTCGTGGAGTTTGACAATTGTCCGGAGGGCATTGGCCGCATCGATGGCATCCGTACGCTGGAGGTCCGCTTCGGAGACGGTCAGTGGAGCGAGGTCACTTCCTGCAATTTCAATGTGGGAGAAAGAAGGATGGAGCTCATTACAGATCTGCCTTCTTCCGGTGGCAAGCTCCAGGTACGCTACGGCTGGGGTGATTTCCGTCCCGGCAACCTCTTCAACAACCAGGGACTTCCGTTCGTTCCGTTCTGCATTTGCGAGGAATAAATAAACCCGCCGGCGAAACCGGCGGGTTTATTATATATTTTTCAGCTGATTAGAAGCTGAGTGCGATACCGATGAAGTCGTCAGCCTTGAGGGCTGCACCACCGATGAGGCCACCGTCGATGTCTGGCTTAGCGAAGAGTTCCTTTGCGTTTGAAGGCTTGCATGAGCCACCGTAGAGGATGGTGGTGTCGTCAGCAACCTGAGCACCGAAGAGCTCAACGAGAAGGCCACGGATGTAAGCGTGGATCTCCTCAGCCTGGTCAGCGGTAGCGGTCTTGCCGGTACCGATAGCCCATACTGGCTCGTAAGCGATTACGATGTTTGCCATGTCAGCTGCAGTGAACTGAGAGAGTACGTTCTTGGTCTGGGCAGCGCAAACGTCGAAGTGCTTGCCAGCCTCACGCTCCTCGAGGTTCTCACCTACGCAGAGGATCACCTTGAGACCGTTTGCGAGAGCGAGCTTGGTCTTCTCGACGAGCTTCTCATCGGTCTCACCATAGTACTGACGGCGCTCTGAGTGGCCGAGGATGGTGTACTCGCAACCTACTGAAGCGAGCATGGCTGCTGAAACCTCACCGGTGTAAGCACCCTTCTCCTTGTCAGCGCAGTTCTCTGCTGAAAGAGCTACACGGGTACCCTTTACTACCTCGTTCACTGGGAAAAGGTGGGTGAAAGGAGTTGCGATGATAAGACCTACCTCTGCTGGAACAGCGGCTGAAGCGGCAACGACTGCCTTTGCGAGCTCAACGCCCTCAGGAACTGTAGTGTTCATCTTCCAGTTACCTGC
>JAKSJK010000104.1 GCA_024398095.1 Bacteroidales bacterium | reverse complement strand
ATTTTTGCTACCTTTGACGAAAACTCAAACGATATGGACGAGAATCAGATCCTTTACCGCAATGATGCGACCGAGGCGGAGTGCAACGCGATGCTCCGCAAGGTATATCTCTGGATGTGTGCCGCGCTGGTGATCACCGGCCTGGTGGCATACTATGTCTCAAACAGCTACATGATCCTGTCCTACATCTACTCCTCGAAGTGGGTGCTCTGGACCATCATATTCGGCGAATTCGGCCTTGTGATCGGACTCAGTGCTGCAATCAACAGGATTTCCGCGACTGCTGCAACCCTCATGTTCATACTCTATGCGCTGCTAAACGGCCTGCTGATGTCATCCATATTCATGGTATACAGCATCAGCTCCATCGGCACAACCTTCTTCGTGACCGCCGGCACCTTCGGCGCGATGGCTGTCTACGGATCAGTCACCAAGAAAGACCTGACCAAGCTCGGCAGCCTGCTGCTGATGGCCCTCATCGGACTCATCATCGCAACCCTGGTGAACCTGTTCCTCAAGAACGGTGTGATGGACATGGTAATCTCCGGCATCGGAGTTCTCGTGTTCGTCGGCCTCACCGCATACGACGCACAGAAAATCAAGGGTCTGCTCTACGGCGCAGTGGAGGAGGAGAGCACCAACAAGCTTGCGGTGCTCGGCGCCCTCTCGCTCTATCTGGACTTCATCAACCTCTTCCTCTATCTTCTCAGGTTCCTCGGACGCAGGAAATAACGGCGGATTTTTCCGAAACAGACGTTAGGTTCCGCAGATGACGGCGTATATAAGGGCATGACAGCAACGATAACAATACTCATTGCAGCGGTCGCAGCCATTGTTGCGGCGCTCATCACCTATTTTGCCGTAAAGGCCAGCCTCAGTACCAAGATTGCAGTTGCTTCTGCGGAAGCGGCGGCAAAGGACAACTCCATCCGCGAGCTCAAGGAAAACCAGATTCAGTCTGCAGCAGCCCTCGAAGAACGCCACAGGGCGGAGACAGATAAGTTGGAACTGCAGCAGAAGGAGGCTCTCCAGGCTCTGGAAGAGCGTCACAGAACCGAAGTAGAGAAGCTCGAGCAGAACCACAAGGCGGCCATCGAGACCATTGAAAAGCACCAGAAGGAGGCCCTTGAAGCAACAAAGGTCGCCCTGGCGGCGGAAAACGACAAGGCCCTCAAGGCACGCGAAGACGCCCTCAAGAAAGAAGCCGAGGAGACCATCAACAAGATGACCGCTCCGCTTCAGCATACCATCAAGACCATGACCGAGGCCTTCGAGGCGCAGAAGGAATCCCACAACAAGGAAATGGCGGCCGTGAAGGAAAAATTCGAAGAGACGGCCAAGAATCTCGGTGCCCAGAGCGAGAAAATCGGCATCAGGGCTGAGAAACTCGCCGATGCGCTGCGTCACGACAACAAGATGCAGGGCAACTGGGGTGAGATGCAGCTGGAGAATATCTTCCAGCAGGAAGGACTTGTCAAGGGCCGCGATTTCGAAAGGGAAGAGTACCTTCGTGACGAGAAGGGTGAGATAGTATTCAATGCGGACACTGCGAAGAAGATGCGTCCGGACTTCATCCTGCATTTCCCGGACATGACAGACGTCATCGTGGACTCCAAGATGAACATCGACGCCTATGTAGACTGGTACAATGCCGAGACCGACGAAGAGAGGGATGCCGCAGAGAAACGCAACTACGCGGCCGTCAGAAACCAGATTGACGGACTCTCGAAGAAGAGCTACAACGAGTATATGAGCGACGGTCACAAGACCCTGCCGTACGTAATAATGTATGTCTCAAACTACGGTGCTCTCGCGCTGGCCAAGAAGACCGAACCGAACATCGTCAACGAGGCGTTCAAGAAGAATGTGCTCATCACCACCGAGGAGACCATCATGCCGTTCCTCCGCCTCATCAAGACCGCCTGGATCACCGTGGAGCAGGTCCGCAACCAGGAGAAAATTGTCAAGGCGGCCCAGCAGATGGTGGAGCGTGTGGCTGACCTCGTCACCGCCAATGAGGCTGTGGGCAAGGCTCTCAGGGCGGCTCTGGAGCAGCACGGCAAGTGCACGGCAAAACTAGCCGACGGGGGCCAGAGCATCCTCACTGCCGCTAGAACGGTTGAAAAACTGGGCGTGCCGGTTAACCCGAAAAAGCGCCTGGCTCTAGGTACGGATGAAATAGAAGAGAATAATGAAGATAGTCTTTCTTGACGCAGCCACCATGGGCGACACCCCGCTGGACTGCATTGCTGAACTCGGAGAACTCACATGCTGGCAGACCAGTACCAGGGAAGAGGCGCTCGAAAGGGTGTCGGACTGCGAGGTCCTGATCATCAACAAGGTGATCGTGGACAGGGAACTCATCGAGGCAGCACCGAAACTCCGCCTGATCTGCGAGTGTGCCACCGGTGTGAACAACATCGATGTGGACTACGCGGCCGAAAAAGGCATTCCGGTGAAGAATGTGGCTGGCTATTCCACCGATTCCGTGGCCCAGGCCAGTTTCATGCACCTGCTCTCGCTGATGGGTAACGGTCCGTATTTCGACGGTCGCGTCAAGGACGGCACCTACTCGGCCGGCGGACTGTTTACGGATCTTTCGATGCCTTTCATCGAACTCTCGGGCAAGGTAATGGGAATCGTAGGCATGGGTGCAATCGGAAGCAAGGTCGCATCGGTTGCGCGCGCCTTCGGAATGGAAGTCGTCTACTATTCCACATCAGGCACATCGCACTGCACAGAGTATCCGAGCCTGCCTATCGACGAACTTCTGAAGGTCAGTGACGTGGTATCCATCCATGCGCCTATGAACGCCCGTACCAGGAATTTGATTGGAAAGAGGGAACTGGCACTGATGAAGCCGTCCGCCGTGCTGCTCAATCTCGGCAGGGGCGGAATAGTTGACGAAGCTGCCCTGGCTGAGGCAGTGGACAGTGGAATCATCGCCGGTGCCGCCCTGGATGTGTTCTGCAAAGAACCTCTCCCGGCCGACAGTCCGCTTTTGAAAGTGAAGCACCCGGAACGCTTCCGCTTCACCCCTCACACCGCCTGGGCGAGCGTAGAAGCCCGCGTAAGGCTGGCAGAGGGTGTTGCCGCGAATATCAGAAGCCTGAAGTAGGGATTACCACTCTTTGAAAGGGTGCTTTGTGAGCATCTTGTTATAGAACCTTGGGTCGCCTGTCACCTCTTCACCGAGCCATGACGGGCGATCGAAGTGTTCGTCCGGGCTGTCCAGCTCCACTTCCGCCATCACCAGCCCCTCGTTATCTCCATAGAATACATCCACCTCGAAGGTGTGATTCCCGCACGGCACCAGATAGCGTGTCTTGTCGATGATGCCCTTCTCGCACAGTTTCATCAGCTCCTCAGCCTCCTGAAGCGGTATTTCCTTTTCCCACTCGAAGCGGGAGAGACCATCGTCGGAGGAGTTGCCCTTGATGGTGATGTAGCCTTTGTCGCCACGTATGCGGATACGCACGGTTCTGCCCGGAACGGTGCCGATGTAACCCTGCGCTATTCTTGACGATCCCGTCGACTCAGCAATGAATGCGTCACTCAGTACGAGAAATTTGCGTTCTATCTCCAATAACATGTCTATGTATGTAAGCCTGTGCAAAAGTAGTCTTTTTTACTAACTTTGCATGTCTTAAAATCTATAGATATGCATAAGGAATATATGAAAATGGCCATCGAAGAGGCCAGGATAGGAATACATAATCAGCACGGCGGACCGTTCGGCACCGTGATAGTAAAAGATGGGGAAGTAATCGCCACGGGCCACAATATGGTGCTGGCAAACAATGACCCGACCTGCCACGGCGAGGTATCGGCAATCCGTGCGGCAGGACAGAAACTTGGCACCTTCGACCTGTCCGGCTGCACGCTCTACACTACCGGCGAACCTTGCCATATGTGTCTTTGCGCGTGCATGTGGGCCAATATCAGCAAGATATACTATGGCTGCACGATTGAGGACAATGGTCTGATCGGTTTCCGTGACGATAAGTTCGACCAGATTTTCGGAGGACGTGAGAAGCTTGGCGATTTCATGACCGAGGTTGAGCGTGAAGCCTGTCTGGAGCTCTTCAACGAGTACCGTTCCCTCCGTCACAGGACATACTAGAAACAAAAACGAAGCAAACCATGAATAAATTACTCTCCGCTGCAATCCTTCTGTTCGTTTCCGTTGCGGCATTTTCCCAGAATCCAAAGGCCAGCGAAAAGGCAGAGGTGGTTGTCGGCAACGCACGTTTTACCGTTCTGACAGACCGCCTGATCCGAATGGAGTGGTCTGAGGACGGTAAGTTCGAAGACCGGGCATCCTTCGCCATCATCAACCGAAACCTCGAGGTTCCGGCTTTCACTGTAAAAAAGCAGGCAGGCAAGACCGTCATCAAGACCTCGGCCGTACAGCTGACCTATGCCGGCAATGGAAAGTTCGACCAGTCAAATCTTTCCGTGAGCTTCAAACTGGGAGGAAAGACTGTGACCTGGCGTCCCGGAATGGAGCCAGAGGGCAATCTTAAGGGCACCACGCGTACCCTGGACCGCATTGACGGGCGTATCTCGAAGTCTGTGCTGAGCTACTATGGCGGCGACAGGAAGCAGTATCCGTCAGAACTGGAGGATGGCATCCTTTCGCGCGACGGCTGGGCCATCGTGGACGAGAGCCAGAGGCATCTGCTGCAGAAGGATGATTCCGACTGGGGCGAATGGGTGGCTTCGCGTCCGGAGGGCGACCGCCAGGACCTGTATATATTTGCCTACGGCCATGACTATACGGCAGCTCTGAATGATTTCACAAAGGTGGCGGGACGCATTCCGCTGCCTCCGAAATATACTCTCGGCTACTGGTGGAGCCGCTACTGGATCTACACGGATGACGAGTTCCTGTCCATCGCCAGCGATCTCCGTTCCCACGAGGTACCTGCCGATGTCTTCATCATCGACATGGACTGGCATCTGACCTGGAAGGATATGGGCAAGAGGGTCGGACGCGACGAGTTCGGTCAGGGACGCGGATGGACCGGCTACACCTGGAACCGCGACCTCATCGTGGATCCGGAGGGCCTGCTGCATGACCTGCATAAGATGAATTTCAAGACTTCCCTGAATCTGCATCCGGCCTCCGGCATACGCCAGTACGAGGAGTGCTATGACCGTTTTGTGGCAGACTACACCTCCCGTACCGACGACTACGACGGTCCGAAGGGCTATGTCTACGGCTCGGAGCCATATGTATTCAAAGGCAATGACAAGAGTTTCGCGAAGGAGGGCTACAAGGCTCCGGTACCTTTCCGTATGAGCCAGCAGGCCTGGGCTGATGCCTACTTCAACTCCGTCATCCGTCCTCTGGAGAAGCAGGGCGTGGATTTCTGGTGGCTCGACTGGCAGCAGTGGAAGGAAAGCAAGTATGTGGACGGCCTGAGCAATACCTTCTGGCTGAACTATACATTCTTCAATGACAAGGTGCGTCAGAGCGCCTATCTGGGCAAGTCGGCTGACCGTCCGTTCATCTACCATCGTTGGGGAGGCCTCGGCAGCCACCGCTATCAGCTCGGTTTCTCGGGTGATACCCTCGACGAGTGGGAGGTGCTCGAGATGCTGCCTTTCTTTACGGCTACCGCTTCCAATGTCGGATATGGCTACTGGGGCCACGACATAGGCGGCCACTTCCAGAAGCAGGATCATGACACCAATCCTGAGATGTTCACCCGCTGGCTCCAGTACGGTGTGTTCACCCCGATCTTCAAGACTCATTCTACCGAATCCAAGTACCTGGAAAGGAAGATCTGGGAGTATCCAAGCCATTTCGAGTACATGAAGGCTGCCATAGAACTCCGCTATGCCCTCAGCCCGTATATTTACGATGCGGCACGTCAGGCTTATGATACCGGCGTGTCAATCTGCCGCCCTCTCTACTACTATTATCCGGAGGAGCAGAAGGCTTACGACCTGGACCAGGAGTTCATGTTCGGAGACAATATCCTCGCCACCGTGCTCTGCCAGGCTCTCGACCCAGCTACCGGCAAGACCGAGAGGAAGATGTGGTTCCCTAAGGGTAATGACTGGTACGATATGGCCCATCACTGCATGCATAAGGGCGGCAGCGAGAAGAAACTCTACTATTCTATCGAGGAGAATCCTTGGTTTGTGAAGGCCGGTGCCATCATTCCTATGGCGGGAGAGGGCATCCAGAACCTCCAGCAGACGGACAACAGGCTGCGTCTTTTGATCGTGCCAGGCAACAAAGCCGGCAGCTATGTCCACTATGAGGATGACGGCCGTTCTCAGGCATATGACACCGAGTATGCTACCACCAGGATTGAAAAGACGGTCAAGGGCAAGTCTCTGACTGTTACCGTTTTCCCTCGCCAGGGCGATTATGCCGGTGCTCCGGCTACCAGGCAGATAGAAATCCTTCTGGAGGGTGTGAAGGTTTCCGGGGAGGTTCTGCTTAACGGCAAACCGATCCCAGCCCGTCAGGAGGGCTGTGCTGCTGTCATTACTCTGCCGGAGTCCGGAGTTGGCGAAAAGCTCACCGTGGAGGTCAAGGCGATCTAGTGCGGCTGGGATTTGCGCAGTCGCTGCGCTCCTTTGCAGGCTCCCAGCCCCTGCCGGGGGCTATCTTTACCCATCAGCCGCAGGCGGGCTGTCGCCCGTTCCACTTATATCCCAGGCATTTGAAAGTGAACTTTCATGCCTGGGATATAAGCAGAAACGGCATCGATTTCTCGATGCCGCCTGCGTTTTGATGTGATCTGGTTGGGACTATGTTTGCGTAGTAATGTGTTGTAATATAGTGAATTA
>JAKSJK010000103.1 GCA_024398095.1 Bacteroidales bacterium | reverse complement strand
TAGAAACCAATGTACTGGTTTGAAGGGAATGCCACAGTGAATTCACAGTCAGTGTCTTCTGCAACCGGATTCTGGTTGTTGGTAATCTCAGGAACAGCGACATTGTCGTAAGACTTCTTGAAGTTAAAGCTTCTTTCGGTATCGATGATCCAATCCCAGTTTTCACTCCAATGACCGGTGGTAGCCTTTACAGTGAGGTCGAAGTCGAACTTGTAACCCTTGGCAGCCTGGCTGATGGTAACGGTACCCGCGGTAATCTCGCACTCCTCGTAGCTAGCATCGCTATCCTTTGTCGCATATACATACTTCGAGTAAACTGAGTTTGCAAGGAAAGTACCTGGCTTATGATTGTCAACACCATTTGCATAAGAGCTCTCGATCTGGGTATCCTCTCCGAGAGTGAATGTGCCGGTAGGAACCTTCACGCCGGTTCCCTTTGCTGCTGCAACAGTGAACTCAAGCCAATAGATGCTCTCAGGGTCAGAAACCTCGCGGCTAGGATAGAGTGTGAAGTTGGTCTCTTCAGCACCGGTAGCGAAATGAGTATAGTAATCAGCCTTGTAGCTGATAGAAGATACCACAACACCCTTGGACTCATCCTCGATTGCAGGAAGAGCACCTGTGAAGCTGTACTCGTAGATCTTGCTGCTCTCGTCAGCGAACTTGGCCTCGATAGAGTAGCCGCCATCCACCTTCTTTACTTCAGCAAGGACGTCAGTAAGACCTTTCTCTGCGCCATCGATGACGAGAGTGGTATAATACTCATGGCCGGTAGCACCGATGGTGATGGTGCTGTCAGCATAGCTATCCTTGGTATCGGTCTCGAATGGAAGTGCAGGAATTGACTCGAGAGGCTTCTCAACCATCTTGCTGGTGAGGACAAGCCTTGCAGTACCTCCGACAACCTGAGCGTCAATTACATACTGTGCAACGTTTGAATAGTGTCCGCCGTTCTCATCTGAAATCCAGACCTTCTGACGGTTGGAGATGTACTTCACTGAAGTAACGAGCATCTTGCCGGCGTCAGCTGCCTGTGAAACAGTGCACTCTACAGCAGCACCCTCTGAAGGAGTGATGGTGATCTTTGCGCTGCGAGCCTCGACAGACTCATTTGCTGCGACATTGAAACCGAGGCGGTCAACCTTAGGAGCTGCCTTTGAAGCAACAGGGGTGATCCAGTCGCAGCCAGTCTCCACGGCTACCTGATAGGTAAGGTTGGAGTTAACTGCAAACTCGATGGTCTGAGCCTTTGAATCAAGCTCTGCAGTTGAGTTGCCCTGAAGCTCGAAAACGCGGGCATAAGTCTGACTAACGGTGAGGGTTGCCGAAAGAGAACCTGCCGTTACGACAACTGTAGCGGAACGATCCTCATAGGTATCGTTGGCTGCAATTGTAAGTTTTGCCTTTACGTCGCCAGCCTGACCCTCGGATGGGTTTACGCTGATCCAGCTTTCACTGGACTGTACGGACCAAGGCACGTTAGTGGTGAAGACGAGATCCTGGGTGAGGCCGGAAGCCGGAGCAGTGATCTCGGCGTCAGTCAGTGTCAGAGAATCCGGCACTGGCTCAACACAGGCAACAGCGCCGAAGATGGCAACTGCTGCAAAAAGGATGAAAGTCCTAAACTGTTTCATACACTTTTTTTGTTTTGGTTTGTTAATAAAATAGGGAATATATGATTTTTAATCATTTATCTAAGTGAAGTTGAAAGGGCCGTTATGCGTCCGAAGCCGCCGTAGGTTCCATTGTTCTTGAAGGCGCTGAACATGCCTGTGGACACGTTGAAAGGCCTGAGGTAGATCTTGCCCTCCCCTGTCTTTTCATTATAGGTAGCGATGATCATCTGGGTACGATGGTCAGGAAGCTTGAAGAGATAGTTGGAACTGCTGAACTGGTGTATTCCGAACCATGCCTGGCGGTACTGCTTGATAGCAACCACAGACTCGTCACTGCTGTCTGCAGCCCAGTTGAGTTTCTTCGTAACAGCCGATGAACCGGCATTTGCTGTCACATAGACATCGGCACCGACGGTATAATAGAATACATCGGTATTGTCGCAGAACTCAAAGCACTCCGCCTTATCGATGTCCGGTGCATCCAGCTGGAATATCTGAGGCGCCTTGCGGTTGAATTCATCCAGGACGACTTCCCAGAAATCACCGGCTGAGCCCTTGAGGATGAAGCATCCCCTGCCATCCTTGAGTATACCGCAGGCCACAGATTGCTTATCGGCCAGGAAGGACTTTTCCGGAGCAGTATCGTTCATTATTCCAAGAGAGCCCTGGTGAGCCTGCCAGCACTGGATCGAGCAGAAGTCATGAGCCGTGTTGTCATAGGCGAAGAGGGTGCCTTGATCGTCCAGGGACGCACAGGTGTTGGTCGTGTAGAATCCCTCCTTGAGGGTTTCTGGGGACGGGATTGGTCCATATGTACGGCTGAGCATGTCGCAGCAGGCGTAGATCCTGTGGTTCATGATCAGGAAGGAAGAATAGGTACCACCGTTGAAAATAGCCTCCGCAGAGACTCCGGTAATGCTGTTGCTGGAGAACATGGCCTCATTCCTCCTGGTCTCCGTGCAGGTGAGCGGATCCAGACAGTAGATGCCGTCTGTCGTGCCGATCTGAATGGTCTCCTCGTTGAAGGAAGATACGTTCGCCACACTCATATTGGTGCAGGCCCTGGAAAGGACACAGGTTATCGGGCTTTCCAGCTTATGGCCGTTGCCTAGTTCATAAAGAGCCTTGGTGATCCTCGGCTTGGAGTCGACATAACCGTATGTCACCGAGGAAGTTGCCAGCAGGTCAACATCGTAGGTCGCTCCGTTGTCGCGGGTATTTGCCACGAGTATACCCTCACCGAGGGAGCTCACGACATAGAGTTTCCAGGCCAGGACCCTGTAGAATCCGGTCTCCTTGTTGCTGACCGTGCAGGTAATGATGTACGGCTCTGCAGAGGGGGTATTTACCACGCGCATGCTGAATGACCTGGTGTCACTGAGGAAAACCCTCTCTTTGTTGGAATCCGGCTTGAGGTCGATTTCCCAGAGATACTCCAGTCCGTCCTCTGTCACATCTTTCTGATATGCCTCCACGGACAGTTCCAACATGTCGCCATAGGCACAGGTAATCATATCTTCATCGACAGACGGGACTATCTCGATGTCCGGATAGTCGAAAGTCGCCACGGTACTCTTGTCCGCATAGCAGGACGAGAGCAGCAGCACTGTCAGTATATATGGAAATATCTTCTTCATCACCATACAATCAAAGTTGAGAGAATTGTCGGGATGTTCTCAGGTTTGGCGCCGGACCCGACAGGTTCTGTATAGACCGAATATTGTTCGTAGTCGCTGCTGTGCATGTACGGATCATCCGGATGCGCAAGGTCGTGCGCCTTTACAAAGTCGTAGAACTCCCTGGAAGCCGTGTACCACCAGGAAAGTTCATGATACATGAGATCCGGATCCTTGAGGGCAGCGCTCCTGTGACTGCTGATCTCGATTTCGTCGCCCAGGGCGGACATGAGCAGTTCATGATACTTCTGGCTGTAGCCCTGGCTGATGAACAGGAACCATGAGTACCACACATGCGTAGTAGGACGGAGATAGACCTTCGACCAATTCATTCTGGTGTTTGAAGCGCCCTTGGCCAGATACTGGAAATGTTCGTTCTCGCGTATCGAAAGAGAGACCGACTTCCCTTCCAGATTATCGGAATTCATGAGGCGGACCATCATCTCACCCTTCATGGAACCGGCCGGTACCTTGGCTGAGAGTATTTCGAAGTCAACACCTTCCACGGCATTGTTGAAAGAAGAATCAACCACCTCTATGGTAATATCCCTGTCGTAGTCGCAAACAGGGCCGAACATCGACAGACTCACCTTAAAGTCCTTAGTCGGATCAGTTACTCCGCGCAGTGACAGGTCGGTCGACTTGCTTTCGAAGTAAACGATGGAATTCTTTACATCGTATACAGGAATCTCCTGGCTGTCGCAGGAACTGATGGCCCACACGCAGGCGAGCAGCATCGATATGTTCAAAAGCATCTTTTTCATGTTACAATTCCTGATTACGTCCATAGAAAATTTCTTCGTCGGGATATGGGAAAATCAGATCCTTCTGTCTGAGATTGATGGTCGTGGTAATGCCGGCTGAGCCAGATACGACAGAATTAGGCTTATGCTCCAGGTTGTCACGCTTGAGGTAATAGAAGAACTGTCCCTCATTGATAAACTCACGCATATATTCCCAGAAGAGCTGCTGCATTGCATCCGTTGAATCGGCATACTTTGAGGTAATACCCCTGTGGGTACGGACCTCATCCATATAGGTAAGCGCCTCAGCCTTGCGGCCGTTCCTGACAGCACACTCCGCAAGGATGTAGTACATTTCCGAAATCTTCAGCATAGGCATCTTGTTTCGGAAGATGGACGAAGACGATCCGTAGAGTTTGTTGCTTACATAGCTGCCCGCGAAATACCGTAGCTGGGAAACGCTACCTCTGACATCCTCCAATCCCTCCTCCGAAAGAGTCGGGAACAGCTGCGCCTCGCAGAATGTCTGGTCCAGCCTGCAGGTTCCGTCGCCGGTTCCACCCGCTGTCGGCAGGATGAAGCCGCTCGCCTTTTCGTAAAGGCCGGTTACCTCAAGAGTGAAGATGTGTTCGGTGGAGAAGGTCCAGTCCTTCTGGTCATTGGCTACGGTGGAGATGAGTTTGTCCACATCGACCCACGATACAGCTTCTGCCGCAAAGCACTTATCCACAACATCGCGGGCTGTCTCCTCTGCCTTGGCATAATCCTGCTGCCACATGTACACCCTCGCGAGGAGGGCCTTTACGGCATAGACGTTCAGATGGAGGTTTCTGTTGTTCCAATAGCCATCGGCATTCACGGTAAAGTCGAAATCTTCCGGGATGTTTCCAGTGATAGGATCGTCGGCAAGAAGTTCCAGAGCCTCCTCAATGTCGGCCATAAGCAGTTCCACGGTTTCAGAATAAGGCTTCTGAGGAGTGATTTCCGTGCTGTAGTGGAGCACATAAGGAATCGCCAGTTTGCTTTCGTTGCCGTTTCCCCACTCCCAGGTGCCGAAAAGCCTCATGAGGTCGAAATGGCAGAAAGCCCTGATCGCAAGGCACTCGCCCTTTATCCAGTTCATTTTCTTCTGGCTGGTGAATACGTCCCTGCGGCTGTCGATGTTATCAAGAATGAAGTTGACATTGGCAATGGCATTGTACAAAGCCAGCCATGTTGCATCAATCTCATTCTTCACATTGATGTTGTCGTAGACATGGTTCTGGAAGTTGGTGACCTGCTGTGCCGAGAACGGCAGGTAAGGATAGGTCGTCAGGTCATTGTATTTCCAGGTAATGTTTCCGCCGTATGCTGAGATTGAGCCCATCTTTATATAGGCTCCGGTGAGGGCGTCCTGAAAACCCTCTTCGCTGCTCAGAAGCGCATCCGCTTTGAACTGGGTGGAAGAAGTAGCCTCCAGCCACTCGTTGCAGGAGCAGAGTCCAAATGTGATTATCGCAAGTAAAAGATATCTCTTCATAGTTCCGTCCTCCTAGAATGTTGCTGTCAGCGCGAACGAAATCGTCCTCGCATAAGGATAGCCGGTTCCTCTCTCTATTCGTATGGATGACCAGGTCAGCAGGTCATTGCCGTACACACTCAGACGCAGGCGGGAGAGTTTTGCCTTGTGTATGAGTTCATAAGGGAATTCGTAATATACCGATACGGACGACAGGTTCATCACATTGTTGTTCTGCACGAAGCGGGACGTCGGCCTGGTCGCCGAGCCATAGCCTCCGCCGTTACGGTACTGGGCGATCTGCCCCGGGTAGTACCAGCGGTCTGAGAATATCCTTCGGTCCACATTCTGGTCCAGGAGCGTATTCTCGACCATTGAAACGAGGGTGGAGTTATATTTCTTGCCACCGCCGTAGAAAGTGCATACGAGGCTGACACCAACTCCCTTGATCTCGCCGTTGAAACCGAAGTTTCCGTTGAAGAGAGGGTCGGACGAGCCGTAGTTCTTCAAGTTGGATGAGCTCCAGGAATTGGTGGCTGTACCGTCTTTGGCGATGAAGATTTCCTTACCTGTAACAGGATCGATACCGAGAGAAGGTACGACCCAGATGGAATGCAGAGGCATGCCGTCGTAGTACTGGATCACAGGCATGTCCGATCCAGACTCTTCTGCCTGGGCAAGCTGCTTGGCGTTGTAGGCCTTCATGGCATCGGAGATGTGGAGAATCCTGTTGTCGTTGGTCGCAAGTTTTGCCAGGAGTGTGAAGTAGGAGTTCTTCTTCTGGAAGACAGTATAGTTCACAGAGAGCTCGGCGCCCTTGTTCCTGATGAGACCGAGGTTGTCACTCACATATGTGAAACCGGTTGAAGGCAGGAGGGCACGGGAGAAGATCATGTTCCTGGTGTCGGCCATATAGACGTCCGCTACGATATACAGGTGCTTGGAACGGAAGTCCAGACCGATGTTGTAATCCATCTTTTCCTCCCATCCGAGGTTAGGGTTGGCCATGTTGGAAAGATAGGCTCCGGCCTGTCCGTTGTAGTAGTTCTGGGAGTCATAGTTATAGACCGGAATGGAGTTGTTGCTGGCGTAGTTCTGGTTGCCCGAACTTCCCAGGGAGAAGCGGAGTTTGAGCTGCTGGAGCCACTTCTGATCCTTGAGCCAGCTCTCGTTGTGGAGGTTCCACGCAAGTCCGGCGCTCCAGAAGGTACCCCAGCGGTTGTTGGTTCCGAAAACCGAGGATGCACTGCCCTTGACTGTGGCATCGAGCATGTACCTGTTGTCGTAGGAATAACCGACAGTGAGCAGCAGACCGAGGTTTCGGTTGAGACCAGCGCCTCCGGTCGGAGTGGTCTCGGTCGAGTAGGCCCTTGCGAAAATCATGTCGGACATCCTGTCGTTAGGGAAGCCGCGCGCATAGTTGGTAACCTCTTCGAATTTAGTCTGCGATATGTTATACTGAGCCGTTGCGAACACATCGTGCACATCCGCAAATGTCTGGTTGAACTGGGCGCTGACGTCTCCAGAGAA
>JAKSJK010000102.1 GCA_024398095.1 Bacteroidales bacterium | reverse complement strand
GGTGCAGTTAAGTACATTGACCCACGTAAAGAGTAAGGAGACAAGACTATGATTAGAGAAGTTAAGTTCGAAAGCCAGGACCGTCGTATCAACCAGGTCCTCGCAGCCCTCAAGGAAGTTGGTATCAACTCAATCGAGGAAGCAAACGAAATCTGCGAAAAGTATGGTCTTGATCCATACATGACTTGCGAAACCACCCAGCCTATCTGCTTCGAGAACGCAAAGTGGGCATATGTGGTAGGTTCTGCAATCGCAATCAAGAAGGCTGAGGCTACAGGTGACAAGTCAGCCGTTTCCGCTGCTGCAAACATCGGTCTCGGTCTCCAGGCATTCTGCATCCCGGGCTCGGTAGCAGACGACCGCAAGGTAGGTCTCGGCCACGGCAACCTCGCAGCACGCCTCCTCAGCGAGGAGACCAAGTGCTTTGCGTTCCTCGCAGGCCACGAGTCATTCGCAGCCGCTGAGGGCGCAATCAAGATCGCCGCTAAGGCAGACAAGGTTCGCCAGGAGCCTCTCCGCTGCATCCTCAACGGTCTCGGAAAGGACGCTGCGCAGATCATCTCCCGCATCAACGGCTTCACCTATGTGCAGACTGAGTTCGACTACTTCACCGGAGAGCTCAAGGTTGTCCGTGAGATCGCTTACAGCAACGGTCCTCGTGCAAAGGTTCGCTGCTATGGTGCAGACGATGTACGCGAAGGTGTTGCAATCATGTGGAAGGAGGGCGTTGATGTTTCCATCACCGGTAACTCTACCAACCCTACCCGTTTCCAGCACCCTGTAGCAGGTACCTACAAGAAGGAGCGTATCCTCGCAGGCAAGAATTATTTCTCAGTTGCATCAGGCGGTGGTACAGGCCGTACCCTCCATCCGGACAACATGGCTGCAGGTCCTGCTTCATACGGTATGACCGATACCATGGGCCGCATGCACTCAGACGCTCAGTTCGCAGGCTCATCTTCAGTTCCTGCACATGTTGAGATGATGGGCTTCCTCGGAATCGGAAACAACCCTATGGTAGGCTGCACCGTTGCTTGTGCAGTCGACGTTGCAACCGCTCTCGCCAAATAAGTTTAACCAGACAAGTGTATTGTATATAAAATGAAAGCAATCAAAACTTTAGCTTGTGCTCTCGTTGCTCTTGCGGTTTCTGCATCAGCTTTCGCACAGTCCAATTTTACAAAGACCTACGAGACTGCAGGTCCTGCCAACAATTGGTTCGTCAGCGCAGGCGGCGGAATCAGCGCAGTTCTCGAGGGTATCCGCAGCGGTGCCAATGTAGGCGCTGTCACCCCTGGTTTCGAAGTCAGCTTCGGCAAGTGGGTTACCCCTACCGTCGGTGGCCGTTTCGGCTACGCAGGCATCAAGAACAAGGCTTACGATGAGAAGTTCTGGAACAACTACATCCACATGGATGTCCTCTGGAATCTTTCCAACCAGTTCTGGGGTTACAAGTCAGACCGTATCTACAATGCGATCCCTTACCTCCACACCGGTGTTTATGCCGGTGGCAGGGTTGGCCGCGAGTTCGCTGTGGGTGCCGGTCTCCTCAACAACTTCCGCATCAATGACCGTTTCATCATCTTCGCTGACCTCCGCGGTTCAGTCATGAATGGCGAGCAGGTTCTCGGTGCAGGTCTCGCAGGCATCATCACTGCAAGTGTGGGTCTCACTGTCAACCTCGGCAAGAAGATCACCTTCAACGCTGATGAGCAGGCTTCAGACAACGGTCTTCTCGACGAGGTCAAGAAGGCACTCGCTGAGGCTAAGAAGGCTGCCGAGGATGCCAAGAAAGAAGCTGCCGCTGCCAACGACGCTGCTGATGCAGCCAAGAAGGACGCTGCTGCCGCCCAGGACGAGGCTGACAAGGCAAACGCTGCAAAGAAGGCTGCCGAGGATGAGCTCGAGGCTCTCAAGAACAAGCCTCAGGATATCATTGAGAAGGTTACCAACCACATCATCGCAGGTCCTCTCACTGTATACTTCGAGCTTGGCAAGAGCACTCTCAACCAGATGGAGCAGCAGCATCTCAGCTACTACCTCGACAATCTTGTAAAGGGTGACCAGAAGGACGATGTTACCTTCGTTCTCACCGGTTCAGCCGACAAGTCAACCGGCTCAGCCGAGATCAACGAGCGTCTGTGCAACGCACGTGTTGAATATGTGAAGGATGTCCTTGTGAACAAGTATGGTGTAGACGAGTCCAAGATCACCGTCAAGGAGAATGTCTACTCAGACGACACCGAGCACCCTGAGTTCAGCCGTGCCGTAATCATCGAGCATTAATATTGTACTTTCGGGGAGTGCCCTCCAATGAGTGGGGGCATTCCCTTTTTATTTTTCTTTCCTATGAAACTCTACCGATTCAGAATTCTTTTTCTGCTTGTAGTCGCAACCCTGCTGGCTTCATGTTCTACTTATAAGAAAATCAACTACCTCCAGGATGCGCAGATAGATTCAGCCATCGCCATGGCTGCCAACAAGGGTATTGTGATCCAGCCTCAGGACATGATTTCGATTGTCGTGTCCAGCCGCAACAGCGAGCTCGCCAGGATCTATAACCTTCCTGTTGTGACCTATCAGGCAGGTTCGGAAACCTCAATGCTGAATTCAGCCAACCAGAGGCTCATAGGCTACAGTGTCGACAGCGAAGGAAATATCAAGTTTCCAGAGCTGGGCACGATCCACGTTGCAGGCTTCACCCGCTGGGAACTTGCTGAGCACATACGCCAGCAGCTCTCCGATGTGGTCAAAGACGCCATTGTGACTGTGGAATTCATGAACTTCAAGATATCAGTGACCGGTGAGGTCACCAGTCCTGGAGTGTACAACATCTCGGGCGACAAAGTCACCCTTTTCGAGGCACTCAGCCTCGCGCGCAACCTTACCATTTTCGGCCGTCGCGACGGCGTCTATGTGATAAGGGAGCAGAATGGCCAGCGTACCATCTACCAGGTGGATCTCCGCACTGTGGACATGTTCAATTCTCCTGCCTACTACCTGCAGCAGAATGACGTTGTCTATGTGGAGCCTAACAAGGTACGTGCTGGCCAGTCAACCATCAACGAGAACAATATCAAGTCTGTCAGCATCTGGGTTTCAATCGGATCCTTCCTGACCACCATCGCTACGCTCATCATAAGTGTGCTTGCGAGAAAGTAAATGACAGCTTCCCGGATGCATTCCGGCTAACATATACTACATGGACGATATCAGAAATAACTTTGCAGCTGAAGATGCCTCCTCCATCAAGCTCATTGATGTGTGGAACCTCATCTGGAACCATAAATGGTGGTATGTCATCGGCGTTGCAATCGCTCTGGTAGCGGCGGGCGTTAAACTCTATCGTTCTCCTGCCATCTACAGCCGTACGGCAAAAGTCATAATCGACGAAGGTGCCCAGGAGGCCGCCATGAGGGATATTTCCTCCTTTACCGGCAGCATGTCAAGGCTCCGTTACTCGACCAATGTCGACAACGAGGTTGAGGCTTTTGCCTCACCGGACCTCATGGAGCTGGTCGCAGAAAGACTTGGTCTGCAGGCTACCTATGTGGAGCATCAGTTCTTCCGCAATGTGGAGCTCGGCCCAAACACTCCAGTGGAAATGTGCCTTGCAGGTGCCAACCCCACCTCATCATTCTCTTTCGAAGTATTCAAGAATTCAGATAAGGACTTTACACTCAGTAAGTTCCATGTCGGAGCGGAGAACTCCAAGGAACTGGAGTCCGTTTCAGTCCGCGGATGCCTTGGCGATACTCTCCAGACTCCTGTCGGAGCCATTGTGCTGCAGCCGACTCTCCATGCGGAGAAATGGGATAAGCCGATCTCTGTTTCGTGGCGCAATACCCGTGCGGCCGGAAAGAGACTTTCACGCGCTGTGTCTGTTTCCATATCAAGCAAGCAGACATCTGTAGTGGTGCTTGGAATCAAAGACAGGTACCCGGCAAGGGCGGAAGCCGTCCTGGACTGCCTCATCGATGTCTACAATGAGTCATGGGTACAGAACCGCAACCGCTCGGCCCGCAAGACAACCGACTTCATCAACGACCGCCTTGTGGTCATAGAAAGTGAGCTCGGGGCCATCGAGACTGATCTCAAGAATTTCAAGGAGAAGAACAATCTTCCTGACGTGAAGGCAATGTCCAATATCTACGTCAACGAGTCTTCCCAATATGCCGAAAAGTCTTTCGAGATCAATAACCAGCTTTCTATCGCCAGATACCTGAAGGAGTATCTCAATAATCCTGCGAACACCCTTTCCCTGATCCCGTCAAACTCAGGTCTCACCAGCAGCCATGTTGAGTCCCAGATCAACTCCTACAACGAGCTGATCCTCCGCAGGGATGCACTGCTTACCAATACTACAGAGGATAACCCTCTTGTTTCCGACATCAACCATTCCCTTGAGTCGATCAAGACATCGATTCTCCGTTCGATAGATAATCTGATCAGCACTCTCAAGATTCAGGCTGACCAGATCGAAAGACAGGAAAAACTCGTGATGTCCCACATCGCAGCCACCACGAGCAAGGAGTTCGACCTCATATCCATCGAACGCCAGCGCAAGGTCAAGGAATCTCTCTATGTCTACCTCCTGCAGAAAAGGGAGGAGAACGAGCTGACCAGTCTCATGAATGTGAGCAACACCCGACTGATCATGTCTCCTAACGGTGACAATGCGCCTATCGCGCCACGTCGCATGGTGATCCTCCTGATTGCCCTGATGTGCGGCATGGGTATCCCGTTCGCATTCTTCTTCCTGAAGAAAACCATGAACAATACGGTTGAGTGCAAGAAGGATATCACAGATGTGCTCACCATGCCTTATCTCGCCGAGATTCCTCAGGCCGAGGGCAAACGAAAGCTTCTGATCGACCTTTCCCGCTTCCGCGAGGATGACGACAAGGTCAAGAGACCTATAGTCGTCAAGGCGGGAATGCGCAATGTGATAAACGAGTCATTCCGCGTCCTCAGGACAAATGTAGATATGATGCTGGGCTCAACATCCGGTTGCAAAGTCGTGATGTCATCGTCCATGTATCCAGGTTCCGGAAAGACCTTTGTCACGATGAACCTGGCGTCCTCCATGGCAATCAAGGGGGCCAAAACCCTCATGGTCGACCTCGACATGAGAAAGGCTTCCCTTTCAAACTCTCTCGATGTACATGGCCCGGGCATCGCATCCTTCCTCTCGCAGCATGTAGAGGATCTGGATTCCTGCATTACGAAGGTGTCCGATAATCTGGATGTAATCGGTGTAGGTACCCTCCCTCCTAATCCTTCGGAGCTTCTTCTCACCGGACAGTTCGGTAAGTTCATCGAGTTCGTAAGGACCAGGTATGATTATGTTTTCATTGATTGTCCTCCTGCAGAGGTCGTTGCAGATGCTTCAATTATCTCGGAAAAAGTCGATCTGACTGCATTCATTGTGAGGGCAGGCCTGATGGACAAGAGGAATCTGCCTGTTGTCGAGGAACTCTACAAGAGTGGCAAATATAAGAGAATGGCTGCCATTCTGAACGGGCTTGATGCGTCTTCGCATTACGGCCAGTACAGAAGATATGGCTATGGCTACAGTTACGGAAGCGATAAGAACTGATGTGGTTTTTCAGTAAAAAGAAATGTCTGGAGGACAGCGGTCTGCTTGCAGGTGCGGTGGACCGTCACTCTCACATCCTTTTCTCCGTCGATGACGGCGTGCGCGAACTGGAGGATTCCCTGGGAATACTTGATTATCTTGCGGAGAGGGGAGTTGCAGATGTATGGATGACTCCTCACATCATGGAAGATGTCCCCAATACCACAGAAAGGCTCACAAAGAGGTTTGAACAGCTGTGTGAGGCTTATCAGGGCACCGTCAGACTTCATCTGGCTGCCGAGTATATGATGGACTCGCTTCTCATGAAAAGGATCGCCGATCACGACATCCTTACCATGGAGGATAATATGATCCTGGTCGAGACATCGACCTGGCGTGCTCCAGAGGACTGGAAACTGATGTTCGAGAAAATCCAGGCTGCCGGCTACAAACCGGTTTTTGCCCATGTTGAACGTTATCAGTATCTGAAATCTTCCGACTACGACGAACTCTACCGCAAAGGCATATTGATGCAGCTTAACTTCGGTTCTCTTACAGGATTCTACGGGGATACGGCCAAGAAGAAAGCGCATGAACTGCTTGCCAAGGGCTACTATGCATTCTGCGGTTCAGACTGCCACAGGTTTTCGAACCTCCGCCGCCAGTGTGAGGCGTCGATACTTGATAAGACGGATATCGCCCAACTGGGTAGGATTTTCCGTTAGATCCCGCAGCATATATAATATATATAATAGGTACACGATTCAAACAATGGATAAGAACAGTTATGCATTGGGCATGAGCATCGCCCACAACCTGCTTCAGTCAGGTGTGAAGAATCTCAACGTCGAGGATTTCAGCAGAGCTCTCGGCACCGTACTTGCCGGTGGTCAGACCGAACTCACCATCGAAGAGGCTGGTACTGCTCTTGAGGCTTTCTTCTCAGAGCTTGAGGCTGAGCACGACCGTCAGCAGGAGGCTGCCGGTGCGGTGTTCAAGAAAGAAGGCGAGGATTGGCTTGCCGCTAATGCGTCCAAGGACGGTGTAAAGACACTCGCAAGCGGCCTGCAGTACAAGGTGATCGAGCAGGGAAGCGGCCGTAAGCCTAAGGCTACCGACCAGGTTAAGTGCCATTATGAGGGCAAGCTTATCGATGGAACCAAGTTCGATAGCTCATACGACCGTAATCAGCCGGCAGTATTCGGGCTCAACCAGGTGATCTCAGGTTGGACCGAAGGTCTTCAGCTCATGAGTGAGGGTGCAAAGTATGAACTTTACATTCCATACCAGCTTGCATACGGCTCTCATGGTGCTCCAGGCGCGATCCCACCATATGCTGCACTTATCTTTACTGTGGAACTCCTCGAGGTTCTGTAAAAAAGTGAAAAATAAATTTGGAGGTAAAGGAAAATTGCCTACCTTTGCAACCGCTTTCGGAAAAAGCACCTCGGTGCGGCGCCGAAAACGAAAAAATCTTTGAAAAAAGTGAAATAAAATTTGCAGGTTACGAAATTGTTCGTACCTTTGCAATCCGCGCCGTTGAAAAACGCGCACAAAAAGTTCATTGAAAAGACTGGAAGAACAAGTACAAGCAAGTACCGAAAA
>JAKSJK010000101.1 GCA_024398095.1 Bacteroidales bacterium | reverse complement strand
TTCACCTGGGGCGTGGATGCCAACCTTTCGGACGTGATCAACACCATCACGGACATGAAGGGCACCTATAACGGCAGCGGCGCCATCCGCAACCAGGAAGGATCCTCCATCAACTCTCTCTACGGTCTCAAGTGCCTCGGCATGATCAAGACCCAGGAACAGGCAGACTGGATGAACACCAACTGCCCTCAGTACAACATAGAATCCAAGCCGGGTGACCTGGTCTACAAGGACATCAACGAAGACGGAAAGATCGACGACAACGACAGGATGATCATAGGCTGCTGTCTGCCAAGATATACCTATGGACTTACTCTCAGTCTCGGATGGAAGGGCCTCAACCTCTCAGCCCAGTTCCAGGGCGTGGGCAAGGCTGACGCCTACCTCAGCAGCTACTACACACAGCCATGCCAGCAGGGCGGAACCTTCCGCAAGGAACACCTCGACCGCTGGACTCCGGCCACCCCTGACGGAAAATTCCCGAGGATGAGCTACGGAACTGACAACACACTCAATTCAAAGACTTCGACCTTCTGGATGGGCAATGCGGCCTACTGCCGTCTGAAGAATCTCCAGCTGAGCTACTCCCTCCCGAAGAAAGTGATCAAGAAGGCAGGAATGTCGGGACTGATGTTCTTCGCAAATGCGACCAACCTCTTCACCATCACCAACTATTATCAGGGCTACGATCCTGAGAACCAGTATTCCGGTGGCACTGATGGCGCAACCACCGGCGCCTTCGCAAGCAACTACCCTCTGGTGAAGAACTATACTTTCGGTGTAGAAATCAAATTCTAGCGCCCATGAAAAAGACATTGACACTTATGGCCCTTGCGGCCTGCACGATACTCTCTTCCTGCAGCGGAATGCTGGACAGGAACAACCCTAACGGTCCTGCTACCGGCACCTTCCCGGCCAGCGCGGAGGAAGCCCTTGCCGGAGTGCTCGTTTCCTACAAGAACCTCGGGAACGGCAGCTTCCAGCAGCAGTACAACCCCTTCCCTTACCGATTCCTGGACCATGTAACCGACATCGGATGTACCCGTTCGGTAAAACTCGGAGAGTGGGCTCAGTTCGAAACTTCATCCATCACTTCTCAGAGCAGCGTGGTATCTTCAGAATACACCGGCATCTACAAGACCGCCGGACGAATCCACCTCGTGCTGGACAAGCTCCATCTGATCAAGGACAAAATGGATGAGGAGACCTACATGCAGTTCCGTGCGGAACTTCTCTGCCTGAGAGCCTTCATCTACGACCAGGGCTGCCAGTTCTACGGTGACATTCCGTTTATCGACCACTGCCTGACCCTGGAAGACTACGCCTATGCAAGGACTCCGCGCGAGGAGGTCATCGACCGCATCCTCGCCGACATGGATGACGAGCTTCTGGACTACCTCCCTATCCAGTGGAGCAAGCCTCAGTGGGGAACCGTCAGAATCGGCCGTGCCGCAGCCTATGCCCTCAAGGCACGCATCTGCCTCAACTGGGGACGTTTCGAGGAAGCTGCAAAGTATTCCAAGAAGGCCCTGGAGCTCTCTGTGGGCGTGTATTCCCTCACCGAACTCGACTGCAGCTACTACCCTACCGCCCTCGACGGAGAGCCGGATCCGACCCCACTCTTCGGCTTCAAGGCCGAGCAGGGCAGCGACGAGTGGATGTGGTCCATCTCCTTCAACCTTCTGGCCGCATCCAGTGTGCATCACGGCATATATACCTTCGCTTCCCGAGTACATAACGGAGCAGCCGGCGGCGGACCTACCCAGGCCCTCATGGACAGTTTCCAGTGCACCGACGGCAAATCCATCGTGGAATCCCCTCTCTACGACTGGCAGCATCCATGGGCGAACCGCGACCCACGCCTCGACCTTTACTGCCTGCGCAACGACACCCGCTGCATGGGAATCGAGTACAGCGCTGACAGCCGCAAGCTGACCGTAACCGATTTCAACACCGGAGCTCAGTTGAACAATAACGATGTGACCGGCAACAAGAGCGAATACGGCCCTAACGGAAAGAGCGGCCCTGGCGGCTATCTCTGGAGAAAGTACTGCGACCCTGCATATTACGGGAACATAGTCGGAACCAGTTTCGAGGACGATCTCGATGTCTGCCTGATCCGTTACGCAGAACTGCTCCTGATCGACGCTGAGGCCAACATCGAGATGGAAGGCGGTGACCTTGCAAGAGCAGCCGCAGACATCAACGAGGTGCGTGCCAGGGTTCACATGCCTAAGATCAGCGCCGGCACCCGCGAAGAACTCCGCACAGCCCTGCGCTACGAGCGCAAGGTGGAACTCTGCAACGAAGGTTTCAGATGGTTCGACCTCCGCAGGTGGAAAGATGACAACGGCGTCGTGCTCGCAGCGACTGCAGTCAACGGTCCTCAGTACGCCCCGGCCTTCAATAACGCCATCCCGAACGGCAAGCCGGTAATAGACAAGAACTGGATCGTCACCTACGACGCATCCAAGACCTGGGACGGAAAGAGTTTCAACCTGCGCACCCTGCGCACTCTCAAGTTCACCACAGGACGAGACGAGCTTTGGCCTATGCCTTACACTGAGATGACGACCAATCCGCTCATCGGAGAAGAAAACAACAATCCTGGATATTAATGGATATGAAAAGGATATTTAGCATATTGGCAGTGATGCTGGCACTGGCATCCTGCAAGAATAAAGAGGATATATTCGAGGTCGATGACACCCTCCACCGCACCGGAAAGGTGACACTGCTCGCGTCCATCGAAGACTTCTCTACCAAAGCCGAAATGCCTGCTACGGGACACGGTGCATGGAAGAGAAACGATATGATTGCCGTACAGGTTTCCGACGGAAGTTTCGTGGAATTCAGACTGGACGGCACCGGCGACACCAAGAGGGCCAAGTTCACCGGAGAGATCCCTGAGGGACTCCAGCTCGGCAGTTACGCGGTCTACCCTGCGGATGCTGTAAGTTATGGGAACGGCAAGGTAAACCTCGGTCTCCCGGCCGAAAGAGACTATGTGGAAAACAAGTTCGACGGACTCATGGTGGCCCGCATCGGAGAGACCTGGGAAATCGAATTGAAGCAGATGCTCAGTTTCGTGAACGTGAACTTCGGCAACTTCCCTAACGGCGGCTCCAGACTCGTCCTTTCCGAGCCGGGCATGAGCCTCAGCGGAAATATAGAGGTGGAACTGGATAATCTCATTGAAAACGGAATCCGTCTCCAGGCTGGCGAGGGCACATTGAGCTACAATCTCCCTTCTGCCGGATCTAAGTTCAGCATGCAGATACTCCTGCCGGTCGGAGAGTACAGAAGTCTGAATGCAGAAATCCTCGACAAGAACGGCGAAGTAATCAGTTCAAAGGAATTGTTCACCATTCCATTCAATGCAGAGCGCTCAGCGATGAAAAGCATCGGCTGCGAACTCGAGGCTGTCACCCGCGACGTTCCGGATGCGATCGTGCTCCGCGGAGTTGTCTGGATGAAGGGTAACCTGCAGCGCAACTCCAACGCAAAGAACGAGGGCTTCCAGGATGGTTGGGAAATCGCGCCTGCACAGTGGTTCAACCGCAATTACGACCTCAAGGCCAATGGTTCCTACACCTATGACCCTAACGCCGCAACCCAGATGCGCTTCGACATAGACCAGAACTTCTGCAACCACTTCAACTTCGGAGGTATCAAGGAGCCTTACACCAACGCAGCCGCCTCGATGGCAACACCGGCGGGAGACAAGAACATATCCGGAAAGATGTACACCGACCAGGCCTGCACCAACGAGACCACCGATTTCGCTGCCGCAGCCTTCGGTGACCTCGCCTACTGGGCATCCAAGGGCAACTACCGTCTCCCGACCGCGGAGGAACTTGCAACTCTCGGGGAATGTGATACGCAGTACGGACACTACATCGCCCCTGACGGCATCAAGATCTGGGGTCTGCTCTTCACCGAACCGGCCACTGAAGGCAGTCCGGTGTTCAACAGCATCGAGATCCAGATTACCGATGAAATGCTGGACAAGGGTCTCTTCCTGCCTCTGGCCGGACGCCGTGCCGACAGCTCTGTCACTGTCATCAGTTTCAGGACTCAGGGATGTTATTGGAGCGGCAATGCTGTGGACAAGGGTTTTGTCAGCGGAATGAGCTGGGCTTCCAACGCGTCAGGTGCTGAATACGAGTACTCGGATTTCCTTGAAGTCCTGTCTTCCAAGGCCACTGTAGGCCATGTCAAGGGCTATGCCTACGACCGCAGGGCCGGCTTCCTCATCCGCCCGGTACTGGCAGAGGGAGGCCACGTGCTTCCTCCTGGCGACCTGCCTGGCACGGATGAGCCGGGAACCGATCCTGAGCAGCCTGGTACTGACCCTGAGCAGCCAGCAGGCGGCGATGTGAAAGTCGGCTCTGTCAGCCTCACCGAAACGGCAACCGGCAGCAAGGTATATGAAGGTACGGTTGACGTTGCCGCTACATCCGAATTTACAATCAGCATCTCCGGAGAGGAGTACGGTTTCGCATCCTACAGCGGCGCCGGCGGACTTGGCAAGATCACCTCTGCCAACAGTTCCCTCCCATGCTACAATTTCGCCACTGCAGCAACCGCAAAGAGCAATCTCTTCTACGAAGTCAGCAGGGCCATCGGCGTGATGGCCAAGATCAGCGGCGGTGGCAACAAGTTCACCACTTCTCTCGCAGCAGCCGGCAAGGCTCTCGTAAGGGTGGATCTGAATGGAAGCGCACCTAAGTACTATATGGAACTGGTCAAAGACGCTGATCCGTCAGTAGTCTTCCACGAAGATTTCGACCTCTGCACCTATGGCGGCGACTACATGGTTGCAATCGCCGGCACCAAGGACAGCGCGATGGACGGCGTCACCCCTGGATCTAAGGGCGGTGTCACTGCCAACAACCCTTCATTCGTATTCGATTATCCTATCGCCGGCACTGCTTCAGGAGGCGTGGCATCCAACACATACCTGGAAAACAGAGGCTTCCAGGGCTGGGTATTCGAGTATGCGGGCGAACGTCCGGGCTGCCTCCAGCTCTGCTCGGGAAGCGCACCTGGCAACATCACCACCCCTAAGATGAGCAAGCTCAGTGCTGCCACGGATGTAACCCTGAGACTCGACATAGCCCGTTTCTCAACCACTTCCGTCGACCCGATCAAGGTTGTGATCGTCGGAGGCGGTGAGATTGTCAGCGGACATGTGGACATTGAGGCATATAAAGCAGCAGGCACCGCAGCCGCATCAAAGGACTACACCATCGGAGCTGCAAGCTTCGACATCGTGGACGACCAGTACTGTCCTCACACCCTGGCCAACGGCGACGCCGACAAGCCTCACTCTGTCTTCACCTTTCAGGTCAAGGGCATGACCCCTGACTCAAAGGTCCTCATCGACTGTCCGAAGGGCGCCAAGAATGCTCCCCGTTGTTTCATCTTCGATATCAAGGTAACAAAATGAGATACAGATCATCAATAATGGCAATGGCGGCGATGGCCATTGTCTCCTGCAGCGAAAAGCCCGAGCCAATGCCTTGGGAAAAGGATCCCAACTTCGGCGTTAAGCCGGAAGAAACCACAGAGGCTGAAGTGGGAAAGCCGCTTCCGCTGTGGAAGGAAGGCTATTTCGACATCCATGCCATCAACACCGGCCGCGGAGAGTGCACCTTCTTCATCATGCCTGACGGCACCACCATGCTCATTGACGCTGGCGAGGTAACCGGAAAGGCTGACTACCCTGCTGTGCCTCAGAAGCCGAACGCCAGCACACGCGCCATAGACACATATCAGCGCTACATCAACCATTTCCTGCCGGAGGTCTGCGGTGGAAGCATAGACTATATGATGCTTACCCACTTCCACAACGACCATATGGGCACCATGACCAATACCGAGTGGCCGATGAACGAGTCCGGGAAGTACCGCAAGACCGGTCTCATGGGCCTGTACGACCAGATCAGGTTCAAGAGATATGTGGACCGCATCTATCCGGACTACAACGACAAGGCCCTGGAGACTACAGATTACACCAAGGATTACACCCAGCTCGCTAATTTCACGGCCTACAATGCCAAGACATATGGTCTCGTAAGCGAAAAGTTCGACCTGGGTTCCAGCAATCAGTTCGGTCTTCAGTACAAGCACACCGGCTACGACTTCAGGGTGGACAATATCGCCCGCAGCGGAAAGATCTGCGTGAACGGCAAGACCCAGGATATCTACGGTACCGCAGCCCACACTGAGAACGGAATGTCCTGCGCCTGCCTGTTCACCTACGGCAAGTTCAACTACCTCACCTGCGGCGATGCCGGCCAGAACGGCAAGATCGAGCAGCCGCTCGCAAAGGCCATGGACATGAGGCTCGAGGCCATGAAGGCCAGCCACCATTTCTCTGTGAACTGCATGACTCCGGCCGCCGTGTCAATCTGGACTCCGAAGGTGGTTGTTACCCAGAGTTTCTACGAGAGGGATGAGCAGCCGAATGTAAGCTCAATCAGCAATTTCCTGAACGGGTTCATTGGTGAAAAGCACCTCTATTTCACCAACGTGGTCGAGGCCCAGCAGACCAAGCATGCAGATATCTACGGCAACGCATCCGGCATCAACGGCCATGTGGTGATCAGGGTTTCCCCTGGCGGAGACAGCTACTATGTCTACATGCTCAACGACACCAACTTCAACTACACCGTCACCAAGATTGACGGACCTTTCACAAGCCTCTAAGGTGAGAACCATAGCAAAGATATGCCTGGCAGCGGGAGTCATGATGCTCCTGCTGCCTTACTGCGCTTCTGCGGGAAAGCTCCCGAAGTGGAAGAAGGGGCAGCTGGACATCCACATCATCAATGCAGGCCGCGGCGAGTGCTGTTTCTACATCCTCCCGGACGGCAGCACGATGGTGGTGGACGCAGGGGAATATGTGGATTACGTGGCAAAACAGGGCAATGTGGCTCCGAAACCGGACGCCGAAACCCGCCCGTATATGGTCTACGCCGATTACATCCGCCATTTCCTGCCCCGCCAGAGCCGCGACAGCCTGGACTGGTTCGTGCTCACCCACTACCACATGGACCATATGGGGCGCGCCGAAGCCGGCATGGCCAAGGATCCGGAGGGTGGCTATGTGCTCGGAGGAGTGAACGCGCTTTATTCGGAAGTGCCTTTCAGGACGCTTCTGGACCGTTCATACCCTGATTATTCCGAGGCCGTCCACAC
>JAKSJK010000100.1 GCA_024398095.1 Bacteroidales bacterium | reverse complement strand
GAAATCGTGGCACTCAGCAAATGTACTGAATGCCACGCTTCCGCTTCTTTCTTCGAATAATCTATTTCGTAGAGAACTTGTAGACAGTGTGCTGGGTGTAGGTCTCACCCGGCCTGAGCACCGTTCCCGGGAACTGAGGCTGGTTGATGCCGTCAGGGAACTTCTGAGTCTCGAGAGCGAGGGCTTCGCGGTAGCCGATATGTACACCTCCCTTGCTGGTAGACTTGCCGTCGAAGAAGTTGCCGCAGTAGAACTGGAGGCCAGGCTGGTCGGAGAAGATCTCCATCACGCGGCCGGTGGTCTCTTCGCTGAGCTCGCAGACCTTGTGGAGCTCGCCGTCAGCAGGCACGTTGAGTACCCAGTTGTGGTCGTATCCGCCGCCGAAAGTAAGCTGCTGATGCTCGGCATTCACCCTTTCGCCGATGGCGTGAGGCTCACGGAAATCGAATGGAGTGCCCTCGACAGGCATGATTTCTCCGGTAGGGATGAGAACCTCGTCAACCGGAGTGATGCCGTCAGCAGGGATGGTGATCACATGGTCGAGGATGGTGCCGCCCTGGCGTCCCTTGAGGTTGTAGAACGCGTGGTTGGAAAGGTTCACAGGGGTAGCCTTGTCGGTGGTAGCCTCGTACTTGATGTCGAACTCGTTATTCTCGGTGAGGGAGTAGGTAAGCTTGATGTCGAGATTGCCAGGGAAGCCGTCCTGTCCGTCTGGAACCACATAGCCGAGGGTGATTGAAGAAGGAGTCCTCTCCAGAACTTTCCAGACAGCCATGTCCACGCCGATGAGACCTCCGTGGAGGGTCTGGCCGTTATTGTTCTGAGGCAGGGTATAAGTCTTACCATCGAGAGTGAACTTGCCGCCACCGATGCGGTTTGCAACGCGGCCGACTGTAGCACCGAGGAAGCGCTCGCCGCTGTTGTGGACAAATCTCTCGGCATCGTCATAGCCAACGATGATGTCGTCGCGGACACCGTTCTTGTCAGGGGCAATGAGGGAGATCACGCGTGCGCCGAAATTGGTCACCTGCATGCTGAGGTCGCCGTTCCTGAGGGTGAAGAGTCCGAGATGTCCGTGTACGCCAGCCTCTGCATCCCTGTAGTGGAAGTTGAAAGATGGCACGAGTGGCTCGTCGGTCACGCAAGGCGCGTTGATGACTGCGAGGTTGATTTCGCGGACGCGTGCAGCGTCCATCTTGAGGATTTCGCGGTCGTAGGTGTAGAAGCCGTTGACCTCGCCCTCGACGTCGGTAGTCTGGGTATATACCGCAGCGGCGCACATGCTCTTCTGCTTGAGTTCGAGCAGGTCGGTGGCGTATGTTACATAAGTGTCGGTAACGAGCTCCTCGCTGTCATACTGCACATATCCCCACTTGCGGCCGATCTCCCAGGTGTGGCCCTCGATAGGACGGCCGATTCCGCCGTACTCGCCGAGTACATTGACCATTTCAGGGTCGAGTATGCGCATGTGAGGGTTAGGGTAGAAGTGGCTGTCGAGGATTTCGCCGGCGCCCTTGTGCCAGTTTCCTCCGGAAGCGGAGTTGATCAGGCGGGTCGGGTCCTGGGCGCGGGTGAACTCACATGCCTCCTTGGTGTCGAACTGACCCCAGCCCTCGTTGAATGGAACCCAGACAACTACAGACGGGAATTTCTTCACCTGGGCGATGATTTCGCTCCACTCCTTGTACCAGTTGGCCTTCTGCATTGCGGTTGCAGGGTAGTCATTGCCTGCGCCGTAAACATCATCGCCCTGGCCCCAGTCGCCACGCTTGAAATGTGCGGCGATGCTAGGCATGTCCTGCCATACCACCATTCCGAGGCGGTCGCAGTCATAGAACCAGCGGGAAGGCTCTACCTTGATGTGCTTGCGGATCATATTGAAACCGAGTTCCTTGGTCTTGACGATGTCAAACGCCATAGCCTCTGCGGTAGGGGCGGTGTAGAGACCGTCCGGCCACCAGCCCTGGTCGAGAGGACCGAACTGGAACAGGATCTCATCGTTGAGGGCAAGCCTCTTGACTCCAGCCTCGTCTGCCTTCTCTCCGATGGTGCGGATTGCTGTGTAGGCGTTGACGCAGTCGATGACCTTGCCGCCGCGGATGAGCTTGATGCGCATGCCGTAGAGATATGGGCTGTCAGGGCTCCAGAGCTTAGGCTTGCGAACCTTGAGTTCTGCGGTCTCACCAGCGGCAACCTTTGCCTTGGCCTTCTTGAACCAGGTGCAGCCAGGCTTCTCAGGATTGTAGCCGATGCGTGGGCGGAAGAGTTCCACCTTCACCTGGTCGCCCTCTGCTGCGCCCTCGATAACAGGAGAAACGCAAACCTTGCCGTCAAGGCTGGTAACAACGTTGTAGTCGGCGATATAGGCCTCAGCCACAGCCTCCATCCAGACGCTCTGCCAGATACCGGTCACCGGAGTGTACCAGATGCCGCTAGGATCGTTGACCTGCTTGCCACGTGGGTGGCAGGTGGTGAAAGATCCCTGGTTGTCGTGCGGGTCTATGACCTTCACAACGAGTTCTGCACTGCCGTCAGCGAGAGCCTCGGTGATGTCGAGGGTAAAGGCGGTGAAGCCACCGGTGTGGGTGCAGGCAAGCTCGCCGTCCACAAAGACCTCGGCCTGCCAGTCCACTGCGTCGAAGTGCAGGAGGACCTTCTTTCCGGTCCATGCTGCAGGCATCTCGACGGTTCTCTTGTACCAGAGGGCGTTGCCGTCCTCCACTCTCTTGCAGACGCCTGAGAGGGATGATTCGATGCAGAAAGGCACGAGGATGTCGCCTTCCTTTTCCGGCATCACAGATTCTTCAGCAGCGCTGAGTGCGTAATCCCAGAGTCCGTTGAGGCACTGCCAATCAGCGCGGACCATCTGTGGCCTAGGATACTCTGTTCTGGCATTCTCGGGGCTCACTTCTGCGGCCCACCGGGTCTTGATGTTTTCTCCCTTCGGCTCCCAGTTCTGGGCGGAGAGAGAGGTGCATGCCACGAGAGTGGCTGCGAGGATAGTCAGAATTTTTTTCATGTCTTATTAAAGGTTTATCTGTCTTCTGCCTGGTGTCCGGTACGGTCTACCTGATGGTAGAACTGGGTATATGGCACATCGGTGCGGCCAGCTCCCTTTTTCATGAGTTCCACGAGATCCTCGAAGTTGGTCTTGTAGATGTCGCGAGGCATGAGTTTCTTCTTGGTACATACGCTGGCTGCGAGGCCGACTACCTCACCCATCATTGCGCAGGTACGCATTACACGTACGGAGCCGAGGGCGATGTGGGTCACGCTTATGTCGCGGCCGGCCATGAACATATTGTCTATGTCGGCACTGTAGAGGCAGCGGTATGGGATTGCGTAAGGATCGATAGGGGTGAGGACACCGATGGACATCCACTCTGCGCCAGGGTACTTGCCTGCGTTGCGAGGGTCAGGGAAGTGCTGGTCGATGCGCCAGGTGGTGGTGCAGGTGCCGTCTGCGTATGGGATAGGACGGGTGAGATCCTGCTCGGTGAGCACATAGTCGCCCACGATGCGGCGGCTCTCACGCTTGCCTGAAACGTGGCTTACCCAGGTGAGGTGTGCGCACTCCCAGTCCTCTTTCTTGGCGAGGCGGTTCTTGCAGTATGAGAAGGTGGAATATGCCACATACATGCCGTAGTCACGGATTTTCTCTGCGTCTGCAACCTGGTCGTCGTTCATGCCGACCTCCCAGTACCAGTTGGCACGGTGCACAGGCTCTACGGTAGTCTCGTCGAGCTTGAGGCCCCAGTCGAGGCTGTCAGGGAAGGTGCATGGGGTATTCCACTCTTCGCAGTACCACTCGATGCTGACACCCATTGTGTAGCCGTCGGCAACCTCTGGTGCCTGACTCTCGCCGAATTCGCTCTTTGCCTCGCGTCCCATCATGGTGCGGGCGCCTGCGAGGACTGCGAGGTGTGCGTCACCGGTGCAGTCGCTGAAGGTATATCCGGAAATGCGGATGCGGTCCTGCTTTGTTGCTTCTACCGCCTCCACGGCCACAATTTTCTTGCCGTCCATCTCGACCTTGTCCACGGTGTAGCCGGAGAAGAGAGTGATGTTCTTCTCAGCTGCGATCACATCCCACTTCTTCCAGTCCTGGTAGTGGTGTGCGCCGCGGGCGTTGCCGATGCGGTCAGGTCCGATCTCGTTGAGGATATATCCGAGTGAAGGGTATGGAGCCATGTTGATCTGGCCGCCGAGTCCCACGCGTACCTCGCTGGAGTTGTTGCCGCCGAGTATGTATCTGTCCTGGATGAGAGCCACCTTGGAGCCGAAGCGTGCCGCTGCGATTGCGGCGCAGAGACCGGACATGCCGGCACCTACGATAACGAAGTCGAATGAACCCTTGTCCACTACAGGAGCAGGGAGGAGTTCTGCGCGCAGGGCTTTATAGTCTTCAAGGCTGTCGCCAGGCTTTTCGTCACTGGTGGTGAGGATTATGGCGTCGCAGCGGCCGTCAAGACCGGTGAGATCGTGGAGGGCAAGTTCATGCTCGCCTGCCTTGAGTTCATATTCGCCACCCTTCTGCCAGTACCACTGGGCGCGTGCCGCACGTGCTTCGAGGCTGGTGTCCACATCGGCTGTATTGATGCCTATCTTGACATCTGTAGGGCACATGCCAATGCCGAATTCCGCTGCGTCGGCAACGCCGTCAACCTTCACCTGGAAGATGCCGGGAGTCTTTCCTTCAGACCAGAATGCGGTCCAGTTCTTGGTACGAACCCAGAGTGTATATTTTCCGTCAGCTGGCACGTTGACCTTGGTTGTTGCGTCTTTCTTGAGCGCTTCTCCGAGGCCGTGGGCCATGAGGTAGCTAGATCCCATCTGCAGCACAAACTGCTGCTCAACAGTCCAGTCGCCAAGGTTGTCGAACCTTGTTGCGAGGACCATGATAGTGTTTTCAGTGTTCATCGTAAATTAGTGATTTCGCAAAATGCGGTGCTAATTTACGCAGAATGCTTCGTATTTCCTACGGAAAAGTTTCGTCTTACTTCCAGAGATCTGCCACTATCCTTTCCAGCCAGAGTGCATCGGTGTCGTCGAAGGTGGCGAGTTTCTCGCTGTCTATGTCCAGCTCGGCCACAAAATTGCCCTCGGCGTCGTGGATCGGGACCACGATTTCGCTACGGGAAAAGCTGCTGCAGGCTATATGTCCAGGGAATTCCTCCACGTCAGGTACGACTATGGTGCTGTCTTTGGCCCATGCGGTGCCGCATACTCCGCGTCCCTTTGCGATCCTCGTGCAGGCGACAGGCCCCTGGAAAGGTCCCAGCACCAGCATCCCGTCGCGTACGATGTAGAATCCGGTCCACCAGAATCCGAAGGTCTGGTGTATCATTGCGGCCAGGTTGGCCATGTTTGCTATGATGTCGCTCTCGCCCTCGAGAGTCGCTTTCACCTGCTTGAGGAGCAGATTGTATTTAGCTTCCTTGTTTTCCATGCCTGGTTCAGATTTCAATATTTACGGCCTCGCAGCCTTCCGCTTTGATACGGATGACGGCCTTGCCCTCCAGTTCTATTATGCACTGGGCGCAGCCGTTGAAGGCCTTCCAGCGTGGACTCTTCTCATCTGCCTTCCACGCCTGGTCACCGTTGCCCACGCCAAGCAGCTTTGCTTCTCCATCGATTTCGATTTCCATGGTGTTGCATGCGTCGGGAACGAAGTTGCCCTGCCTGTCCAGCAGTCGCATGTCTACGACAGCGATTCCCTTGCTGACGAAGGTCTTGCATTCAATCTGTGAAGCAGCTCCGGCCGTACGGACGATTTCGGTGATGACCTTGCGTCCCTTCTTATAGCCCACGGCCTTCAGTGAGCCGGGTTTGTAGACGGCTGTCCACTCCAGGTGGCCGTCCAGAGGCATTTTCTTGCGTCCCAGCTTTTTGCCGTTGGCGGTCAGTTCCACTTCGTCGCAGTTGGAATAGGCCCAGACGCTGATCTTCTCGCCTTCGTGGCCTGCGAGATTCCAGTGCGGCAGCAGGTGCAGCACAGTCTCATCGGTCCACCACGCCTTGAGGTACCAGGCCTCGTCCTTGAAGAAGCCGCAGTAGTCCAGCAGACCGAATCCGGAACCGGTGGCCGGGTAGACCAGCGGGTTGGACTCGCCCCTGTAGTCAAAGCCGGTCCAGTAGAAAAGACCTGCCAGGTGAGGGCGGGAATGGTAGAACTGCCAGCCTCTTTCGATGCAGTTGCAGAGGCTGTCAGGGCCCTGTCTGCCACGGTTTATGGCCGGCATGGATGCTCCGCTCTTGTCTACGAAATAGCAGCCTCTGGTGCCGCAGCCGGTGGTTTCCTCCGTTCCGATGGCAGGACGGTCGGGAAACTTTGCGCACTGGCCGTCCACATCGTTCTGGAGGATGTAGTTGAAGCCCGCGACATCGCTGCCCTCCAGAATGGCTGGGCCGCTGCTGGTGGCAACGGTCATCCTTCGGCTCGGGTCGCAGCGGTGGCAGATCTCGCGCATGTTCTGGGTGAGACGACGACCGAAGTCGTTCCACTCCAGTCCCCATTCCTCGTTTCCGATGCTCCATATGATTACGCACGGATGGTTGCGGTCACGCCTTATCATCCTCTCCAGATGCTCCCTGTGGTAGTCATTTACGCCCATGAGCCGGTTCTCGTCGATCACCAGGAATCCCAGGCTGTCGCAGAGATCCAGCAGGGCAGGTGCCATAGGGTTGTGGCTGCTGCGGATGGCGTTGCAGCCGAATTCGCGCAGTCGTGCAAGTCTGTATTCATAGAGTCCGTCCGGGATGGCAGAACCCACTCCTGCGTGGTCCTGGTGCAGGTTTACGCCCTTCAGTTGGACTCTTTCCCCATTGAGCAGGAATCCTTTGTCAGGATCGAATACTACGCTTCGCACGCCTACCTTCAGACAGATTTCGTCCAGGCAGACGCCGTTTTCGTAGAGACAGGCCTCCAAGGTATAGAGATATGGGTCGTCAACGCTCCAGAGGTGGGCATCGGACAGCTTGAAGCTGCATTTTCCATCAATACATGCCCTTGGCTCCAGTTCTCCTCCGAGGCTCTGGGCGCCACATGCGGCTTCCTTGCCGGAGGCATCCATAAGGCGGAAACGGAACTCAGGTGCGTTGCAATTCTCCAGCCCTTCGTTCACCACCCTGCAATCCAGGCTTACGAGGCTTGGGTCGGCATTGTCGCAGCGGAAGAAGATTCCGTCCGGGGCGAAGTGTACGGCCGAAGTCTTGTTCAGCCAGACATGGCGGTATATGCCCGCTCCTTCATAGAACCATCCGGACTCCTGTGAGGCGTCCACACGCACGGCCACGATATTGCTGCCGCCGTAGTTCAGGTACTGGCTTATGTCATATTCCGTCGA
>JAKSJK010000010.1 GCA_024398095.1 Bacteroidales bacterium | reverse complement strand
CCTTCAGGTGCTCGGAGAGTACCGTTCCGGCGCTGATGTACACGTATTCTAGGAGAAGAAAGATATGGATGAAAGAGAAATCAGGATCAACGAGGCTGCAGAGTCGGTAAAGTCACGTATCGGTGCCTATGCGCCAAAGATCGGAATCGTGCTCGGCAGCGGCCTTGGCAACATAGCGGACGAGATTGAAGACGCAGTGGTAATCCCGTATACCTCGATACCGGGTTTTCCGCAGGCGACTGCAATCGGCCATAAAGGCAACTTCATAGTGGGCCGTTTCGCAGGAAAGGAAGTCATTGCTATGCAGGGCCGTTTCCACGCATACGAGGGCTACAGTATGGACATTGTCACTCTGCCTATCCGCGTCATGAAGCGTCTCGGCATCGAGACACTCTTCGTCTCAAATGCTGCAGGAGGAATGCTGGACGGCTTCAAGATCGGAGACCTCATGATAATCGAGGACCACATCAACATGATGCCCAACCCATTGATCGGCAGGAATCTGGACAGCTTCGGAGAACGCTTCCCGGACATGACAAGACCTTATGACCGCGGACTTATAGCTCTCGCGGAGAAAGAGGCTGAGAAGCTCGGAATAATGCTCTGGAAGGGAGTTTATCTCGCCGTCACCGGCCCGTGCTACGAGACAATCGCCGAGTACCGTTTCTTCAAGATGATCGGTGCAGGCGCAGTGGGTATGAGCACCATACCGGAGGTGATAGTGGCCCGTCACAGCGGTCTCAAGGTCTTCGGAATGTCTGTGATCACCGACGTGTTCGTGGACGGCGACGAGTTTGGAGGAACAGACGCGGAAGAAGTTGTGGTAGCAGCACAGAAAGCTTCCGTGAAGATGACTTCAATCTTCCGGAATGTTATCGCAGAACTTTAGAAATCAAAGAGATACACAATGGTAACTATTATAGCGGAGAAACCCTCCGCGGCGAGAGATCTGGCCCGCATTGTCGGTGCCACAGTGAGGTGTGATGGGTATCTGACCGGTAATGGTTACAACGTGACCTGGGCCTTCGGACACCTGGTATCCATATTTGCGCCTGAGGCTGAAGGCGCATGGTTCATAGGCAATCTGCCTATTCTGCCGCCGCAGTTCTTCCTGCAGGCCGGCATGTCTGAAAAGGGAGGCCGCAAGGCCGCAGACGAGGGCTATGTCAAGCAGCTCGGAATCATACGAAAGCTCTTCGACGAATCGGAATACATCATAAATGCAGGTGATGCCGGCCGTGAGGGTGAACTGATACAGAGATATATCTACGCCTACGTGGGCTGCAGCAAGCCGGTCAAGCGACTCTGGACTTCGTCGCTCACGGACGCAGCCATAAAAGAAGGTCTTGCAAACCTCATGGACAGCAAGGATTTCGACAATCTGTATTATGCCGGCAAGGCCCGCAACGAAGCAGACTGGCTGGTCGGAATCAATGCCACACGCGCTCTCACGCTGGTTTCAGGTGGCAGAGGCAAGCTGCTCTCCCTTGGGCGTGTACAGACACCGACCCTGGCCATGGTCTGCAAGCGCTACCTTGAGAACAAAGACTTTGTGCCTCAGACCTTCTGGAACCTCAAGGTGGCAGCTAGGAAAGACGGCACCGCCTTCGCCGCGACTGCGAAGGAACGATATTACGATGTAGAAAAGCTAAACGCCGACATCGAAAAGATTGCTGCGGCAGGCCAGATGACAGTTACTAAGATGGAGAAGAAGGAAAGGGCCCAGCAGCCGCCTTATCTCCACGACCTGACCTCCCTCCAGAAAGAGGCCAACCGCAAGTACAATCTTTCGGCACAGGACTGTCTGGACATAGCCCAGAGCCTGTACGAAAAGAAGCTCCTGACCTACCCCCGTACCGGTTCAAAGTTCATTCCGGACGATGTTTACGCAAAGGTTCCGGGACTGATCGAACTGCAGGGGGGACACCGTCTTTACGGACAGGCCGCCCGTGCGATGGCGGGACAGAAACTCAATCGCCACAGCGTAGACAAAACCAAGGTGACCGACCACCACGCATTGCTTCCGACAGAGATCATGGCGATCGGCCTGAGCGACCTCGAACAGAAGGTTTATGACCTCGTGGTAGTGCGCATGCTGGAGGCTATGTCCCCTCAGTGCGACATGCTTTCCACCTCAGTTGAATTCGATGCCGCAGGCGTGTCTTTCGGTGCCCGCGGCAATGTGATCCTGAAGCCCGGATGGAAGGCTGTACAGAAGGAAAAAGACGAGGACGAGGACAATCAGCAGCTCCCAAGCTTTACTGTAGGTGAAGTTATCAAAATACTTAAAATAAAGCCATTTGAAGGAAAGACAAAACCAAGGCCTCTCCACACCGAGGCGTCGCTTCTAGAGGCAATGGAACACGCCGGCAAAGAGGTTGATGAAAACGACCTCAAGGACGCTTTGAAGGATGTCGGAATCGGCACCCCTGCAACCCGTGCATCCGAGATCGAAACCATCATGAAAAGGGGATATGTGAGGAAAGAGAAAAAATCCCTGATACCTACCGATCTCGGCCTTGAAGTCTACGAAAAAGTCAAAGACAGCTACATTGCCGATGTCCGTCTGACAGGGCAGTGGGAAAAGGCTCTCTCCGACATTGTGGACGGAAAGACTTCGCCTATAGCCTTCGACAAGTCCATCCGCAGATTTACGGTCGCCCTTACAGACGAATTGCTCGGGCGGACCGTCCGCAAACAAGATTAATCTTGGCGCAAACACATATTATTATTAATTTTGTGCGTTTGTTTGAAAATCAATGACACTGAAATATGAAGAAAATTAATCTGTTCCTTGCAGTACTGTGCGTAGTTGCACTGTATTCCTGCAAGAAAGATGAGCCTGCAGGCCCGGTTGAATTGAACATCAATGCCACTTTGGAAGATGGAGTAAGCAAATGGAAGAGTGGAGAAAGCGCGTATGTTTATGGAAAAGACAACAAGGCGGTGAAACTTTCTGTTAAAAGTTCCGGCGGTACCGCAGCAGTGCTCAGCGGCATTGGAACAAGTTCTAAATTATACAATGCCTTCTTCCCTTCATCTGCAGCGCCTACTTGGAACGGTTCCGTTTATTCGGTAAAGATCAAGTCCATCCAAATCGCTGAACCGGAGAAAGTTCAGGCCGGTTCAAATTTTCTTGTCGGTGTGGGTGACTCAAAGAATATCGGATTCAAGACAATAATGGGTTTTGCTGGCGTGAAGGTGGATTTCGGCAAGCAGAAAGTCAAGAACTTTGTTGTATCTGCTTCTGAAAATCTCTGTGGAAGCGCTGAGATCACACTTGAGAACGGACTTCCAAATGTAAGCCTGGTTTCGGGAAGCAAGAACCTGACCATTTCTTCAGCCGCATCTGAATTTGCCAACGGCAGTACCTACCTGATTGCTTTGATGCCGGGTAATTACACGAACGTCAAGATTACAGTAACATCAACCTCGGGCGAAAAGAAAGAGGTCGCTGTCGGCAACCTCGCCATCAAACGCAACACAGTTACGAAGATCAGTGACATAAATCTCCCAGATGATGTGTGGGATAATGAGCCGGAAGACACTCCAGGCCCATACAACTACGCTGCTGGAAAGGTAACTTACAGTGACGGTACACCTGCGGTGGGAATCGTTGTCTCCGATGGTTTCAACTGCACCAAGACCGATGAAGATGGAAAGTACAGAGTCTACACATGCAGTGACACATGGTATATATATATATCATTGCCTTCGGATGTGAGGATTTCAACCAGCGACGGCTGTCCTAAGTTCTTCCAGCGCTACGACAACATGGTGAAAAACTATAACTTTACTCTGGAAAAACAGGCTGTTGAGACAGAATTCGCGATCTTTGCGATGGCCGATCCGCAGGCTCATAACGCTGCCAGAAGCCCACAGAAGAAGGCTGATACCCAGCGTTTCCTCGAGGAGGCTGTCCCTGCTCTCAACACCCATATAACTCAGCAGGGTATTCCTTGCTATGGCATCACCCTGGGCGACATTGTCTACTCAGAGGGATCACGCAACTCTACCGGCGGAATGCCGACAATGAGAAGCCACTTCTCTAAAGTGAACATGCCGGTGTTCCAGACCATGGGCAACCATGACTTCACCTATCTCTATTCAAGCAAGCCTCTGAATACGGACGCCACGAGCAGCACTTTAAACCTGAAGGTACAGCGTGATTTCGAGAACTGCTTCGGTCCGATCAACTATTCCTTCAACCGTGGCAAGACTCACTTCATCATGATGAAGGATGTTTACTTCGACAGCAATACCGATGCATCAAAATACCACTGCGGTTTCAGCGATGAGCAGTGGGAATGGTTCAAGCAGGATATGTCCTATGTTCCATCAGATTATCAGGTGGTTCTCAATGTACACATCCCTGTGGCTGGCTGCACAGGTGCCAACAACACCCATGTCATGGATGTTCTGAACACAATCAAGACCCATCCTAATTCAACCGTATTCTCCGGACACACCCACTATTACCGTGGCTATCCGAATGTCAATAGCACCGGAATGTTTGAGCACATCCACTCAGCTGTCTGCGGCCAGTGGTGGTGGAGCAAGATCGAGGGCGACGGCTGTCCTGCCGGCTACCACATCTACAAGTTCGGCACCGCCAACATCAAGGATGACTATTTCGTCGGCTTCAACGAAGGAATGAACATGCGCGACTACCAGATCCGCGTCTACAAGGGTGACCTCAAGACCGGCGGCTCATACGCATACTTCCAGTGGCCTCACACTTCTTCAACCCTCCTCATCAACGTCTTCAACGGAGATTCCCGCTGGAAGGTCGAAGTGTACGAAGATGGCGTATTGAAGGGCAATGCTTCCATGATGGGCAACAGCAAGAAGACCTTCAGCAGTGTAACCAAGGGCGAGACCTACGACATCCCTACAGGCTCCAACCAGGACTGGTGGGCAATCGGTCTGCACATCGGCTACATAGGCCGCGGAACCACCAGCACCTCATACTACACCAATATGTTCCATATGTGGAAATACACCCTGAGCAATCCTAGCGCCAGAATCAAGGTGGTTGCGACTGACCCATACGGAACCAAGTACGAGTGCTCAGACGTCATTACGGACGGCTTAAGCTATCCGATGATGTACAGGGCCTGGTAATCCAGCTCCGAGATAAAACAGAAAGACCTGGCGTTCAACCAGGTCTTTTGTTTTATCAATATACCAGAACAACGTTTGGAACCTCGCGTTCGCCCTCGTGATCGAACTTCTTGTTGTCGTAAGGGTGGTTGAGTGTGCCGTCTTTCGAATTCCATATTGCAGAAGATCCGCCTCCGTCGAGGTTCAGGGCATCATAGAGACCGAAATGCTCAGCCAGGAAGGCCATTTCTGCAATTGTGGCCCCTTCTCCCTGGCCAGGGAAGCGGCCGTCTACGACGACAAGATAGATCCAACCGTTCTTGGTGATACCTATCATGGTACGCGGATGACGGTAGGTGAAGAATGACTGCTCATAACTGTAACTGCGGCGCACACCGTTGTCCACGAGTACCGGGCCGGAAGCCAGACATTCCTTGTAATGTTTTGCGATTGTATAGAATTCAGATGTGTCAGCCGCTTCGACCACCTCGATCTTCCTGCCTTTCAGGCATACCAGACCGTTGACTCTCGGAACTTCCTTGTGGTAGGTCCATCCCACCTGCTTGCCGTTGTCCTTGAAGAAGGTGGTAGGGTAGAGCGTCTTCACATTGAAATAACTGCCGTTCATGGATGCCAGAGCTCCTTTTCCTATTCCTGCCTTGCTGGTTGTGCTTCGCAGGTCGGCAGGGCAGTGGAGGAAGTCGGTCTTGTGCTTCTTTGCCTTATAGCGTATCACAGAAATGCTCTGTGTGCTGTTGAATATCGAGAAATTGGCATATCCGGCCTCAATGTCCTTGCCGATGGAGTGCCAGCCCCAGTCCGCAGCCTCGAATGCCTTGCTGTCCTTTGTCTCGTCAATGACGTAATCGGTTGCCTGAGCGTGCGCAAAAGCAGAAAAACACAGCGTCAGGATGAGTGTAAAGAATCTGTCAGTCTTCATATTATTATATGGTCTATCTCACAAAATTAATCAAAAAACCGTATTTTTGCACGCGTAAATAAAAGACGATGAAGAAAATCATATATCAGATGCTCCCACGCTACTGGGGCAATTCAGACGGGGCGAATGTCAAGTATGGCTCTCTGGCAGAAAACGGCTGCGGCACATTCGCAGATGTTGACGAGGCCACCCTGGAATACATACATTGGCTAGGCTGCACCCATGTCTGGTATACCGGCATTCTCCATCATGCATCAAGCGACTCTGTCCCGGCACATGACGGCAGGCCGGCATCCGCATTTGTCAAAGGCTTGGCCGGCTCTCCGTATGCTGTGGAAAACTACTATGAGACAGCACCTTACCTCGGATCACTTGAAGATTTCAAAGAACTTGTTGACCGCACGCACAAGGCTGGACTCAAGTGTCTGATCGACTTCATTCCGAACCACGTTGCACCGAATTATCACGACGATTTCGGCGGCATCCCGGACTGCGGCCGCTGTGATTACGACTGGACCGACACAGTCAAGATTGACTACAATCACCCGGCCACCTGGGGTACACTTTACAGGATACTGCGCCATTGGGCTCTTCTGGGTGTAGACGGTTTCCGCTGCGACATGGTCGAACTGGTGCCATGCGAATTCTTCCAGTGGGCTATTGCCCGATTGAAATCTGAATTCCCAGGTCTGGAATTCGTTGCCGAAGTCTACAACAAAGACAATTATTGGAAATACATCCGTGAGGTCGGCTTCGATCTGCTCTACGATAAGTCCGGACTGTATGATGCGCTGCACGCAATCATCTGCAGACACAGCAGCCATTGCGAAAACGACCCGGCAGCCTGGGACGCCAGCGCAAAATCCATCACCTGGAACTGGCAGCACCTTGGTGATCTGGAAGGCTCCATGCTGAACTTCCTGGAGAACCATGATGAGAAACGCATAGCCTCGCCCGCATTTGCCGGGAAGGCCTCCTATGGACTTGCGGGTGCCGGTGTCAGTGCGCTCTTCAATCACGGCGCCTTCATGCTGTATGCCGGACAGGAAATGGGCGAAAGGGGACTGGAAGATGCCGGACAGAGCGGTCCGGACGGTCGCAGCACCATCTACGATTTCTGGTCAGCAGACTCACTTGCAAAACTTAAAGCAATAATTCATACAGGAGCATATAAATCTCTCGGTATCAACGAAATTGTTACTGAAACATCGGAAGCAGGAAGAGGTTCAGTCAGCTTCCGTGAGGCAGAGCTTTTCTGTCGTTACGCCATGCTGCTCCAACTCTCCTCGTCCCTTAGCGGCGACTCCTTCGACCTCGGCTATTGCCAGGGTTGGGAATTCGATCCCGACCTGATGTTCGCCTTCCTGAACGACTCACATCTGGTGGTTTGCAACTTCAGCCACCGCAAGCGTCACGTCCACATCAATATTCCTGCAGAGGCCTCAGACTACTACGGCAAAAAAATAGACGGAGAGGTCTTCGTGACCATCCCCGCCTTCGACTTTTCTGTAAAAGAACTCGGCTGATCCTAGAATGGATATCCCACGCCGAAGTGGACTGCATAGCCATTTTTCCGGAACCAGTCCCTCGGTACGACCCAGGCATTCTCTCTGGCCGGGTCATGTATTCTCATACCCCAGTCGAGTCGCAGTACAATGAAGTTTAAGTTAACGCGCAGACCCAAGCCCCAGTTCATGGCGACGCTCTTGAAACTGAAGGAGGAAGGACGCTCATCGTTTTCAGTGGTATTGCGGTAGGTCCACACGTTTCCGGCATCCAGGAAGGCAGCACCTTCTATCTTCCAGAAGATACGGGCGCGGTACTCGAGATTCGCTTCCAGCCTCATGTCGCCATTCTGGTTCGGGATCACGAAGGTGGTGTCCATCTGTGAGAAACCAGGACCGACGGAACGGGCCTGCCAGCCTCGCAGACTGCTTGCGCCGCCGGCATAGAAAGTACGTTCGAACGGCAGGGAGGTGGAGTTTCCGTAGGCATAGCCGGCTCCGGCCAGGACTCGTGTCGCAACCGCCTGCCCATTGTCTCGGCCGAATCTCCATGTCTTTCCGACAGTCAGTTCCGCCAGCACATACTGAGAATAAGGAATATTCCATATGGTCCTCAGTCCGTCGTCGTTCTGTTTCATCAGCTTGTTGAAAGCGCTTAGCAGGTTACCTGCATGATTGACATTCAGACGGGTGTAGAAGAACGAGGTCTGCGGATTGCTGTCGGTATTCGTAGTAAAGTAGAAGTTGGCTCCGGCTCCGAAATCAAAGTGGTTGGAGTAGGAATTCCTCATATACGGGTCATTGGCCAGCGCCTTGTAGAAATCGCTGTCCAGGTCCGTCAGGCGCACAATGCTAAGCTGCAGCGGGTAGGCCTGGAAGAAGAAATTCTTGTAGGATACATTGTAGCCGTAGGAACCGGAAATGATGTGCCTCGTATACTCTGGACGGTTCTGATAATTATACGAAAGATTAACGTCCGTTCTCGGCATTACAGGGCCCGTAAAGATCCTGTATGGCAGGCCGAGGAAGTTCGGGAAGCTCAGACCTGCGTTCACACCGAATTCGTTGGAATGAACGTTCGCCTCCTTGAACTTGAACTGGAAGTTACCCATGAATCCCAGATTCAGCCACTCTCCGCCACGGAATATATTCTTGTGGTAGTAGCTGAGCTGAGGGGATATACCGAAGAGTCCCGTAGAGTTAACAGAGCCTTCCAGATTCACCTTGAAGCCTTGCAACTTTGACTGTCCGAGTTTTATGTCGCAGCCCACGGTGCAGGAATCGGTCGGAGTCATCGTGATGCCCACATTGTTGAACACCCTGAGAGAACCCAGGCGGGAATATGTATTGCTGACCGTCGGTTCGCTGTAGAGATCGCCAGGTTTGATTGTATTCAGGTTCAGAAGCACTTTCTCGCGGAATTTCAGGCCGGCAGGATGGGAGATTGTAACCTTGCCGATGTGATACGGAACAAGGGGAACCGCATCTTCAGGCCTGTCGCCTCTGGAATACTCGCGTATGCTCATGTGCAGATCCACGGAGTCGTTCCTGGCAAGCGAATCAGCCTCGAAGAAGAAGCGTGTCTTGTCAAAGCCATAGTAGCCTATGCTGCGCATTTCGCTGGAAAGACGCTCGCTTTCAGCCTCCAGCGCCTGTTCGGAAAGCATGGTGCCCGGCTTGATTGTGATCTTGGATGTATCGCGGTCGAAATCCTCACGGAACTGCCCCTCGGGCACATCCCAGGTGAATTTCCGAATAGGGTACTGCTTGCCCAGCGTCACATTGTAGGTGACATAGACATTGCGTTTCTTTACCCTTACGCTGCCTTCCACGTCAGAGGAGTAATATCCAAGATATTCAAGCCTTTTGACCATATTCTGCTCGGTGCCCTCGACCTGCTCCGACTGGTAAACCACCGGGGCTATGCCGATTTTCTGCACGAACCTGTCCCAGCCTTTGCCCTTGCCGTTGGACCAGTTGTAGACATACATGAATGGACTCCACTTGACGGTCTTCTGCTTGATGTAGGGATCCAGCTCGCCGGTGCTCAGATCACCGTTTTGGATCACTATCCTGTTGGATGCGAGCCTGTACTCACCATCGTTCAGCACACGGGTGGTACTGCACGAAGCCATGAAGACTGTGATCAGCACCAAAGGTAGGAGATATTTGAGTATAGCACGCATAAAGCACAAATTTAGCATTGAAAATGCATATTTTCAAAAAAAGAAGTGATACCTTTGCAAAACTATGATCACAAATGCCGAAATAAAGAGGATCAAAGCCCTCCAGAACAAGAAATTCCGCGATGAAAGCGGTCTTTTCGTCGTGGAAGGGGAGAAAATGGTTGCTGAAGCCATGAAATCCGGCTTCGAAGTGGAAGCCGTGTACCGTCGTGACGAGATCGGCGAAGAAGCCATGTCACGTATCAGTTCTCTGAGCTCGCCATCTCCTGTTCTTGCGGTCCTGAGACAGGCAGGCGGGTACAGCCTCTCCCAGATCAGGGAAATGGTAAAAGGGGACTTTCTGGCCATCGGACTGGATGCGGTCAGGGATCCGGGCAACCTCGGCACGATCATACGTCTTGCAGACTGGTTCGGCATCGATGCCATATTCGCATCCCGTGACACCGTCGAGCTCTACAACCCCAAAGTAGTTCAGTCTACCATGGGAGCCATATTCCGCAAAAAGGTGATATATTGCGATTTGGCGGATGTCTGTGAAATCTTTACTTCAGCAGGAATGCCAATCTTCGGAACCTTCCTCGAAGGCGAAAACATCTATTCCTCCCAACTTTCAAAAAACGGTCTCATCGTAATGGGCAATGAGGCTAATGGAGTAAGCGACGCAATACGCAGGAAGACGACAGCGAAACTCTTCATCCCTCCATATCCTGGAGATACAGAGACCGCAGAATCGCTCAATGTGGCAATCGCAACCGCAATCACCATTTCAGAATTCAGGAGAAGATAGGGGAGAAGATCCTTAGTCTTTCTTGTAGTACTTCGGCCAGCAGGCTTCAAGACGGCGCTTCAAGTCGTCCTCGTGCTTGTTCGGCTGAGGCTCATAGAGCACAGTGCCTTTAAGTTCCTCCGGCATGAACTCCAGATCTACAAAATGGCCGGGATAGTCGTGGGCATACTTGTAGCCATCGCTGTAGCCCAGCTCTTCCATCAACTTGGTCGGAGCGTTCCTGAGATAGAGGGGAACTGGAGCCATCTGAGTTTTCTTTGCAAGTTCAAGAGCTTGATTGATAGCAAGATAAGCCGAATTACTTTTAGGACTGCTTGCAAGATATATCGCACATTCTGAAAGTGGAATCCTCGCCTCGGGCATACCTATGGTGTGCACAATTTCGAAGGTCGACCTGGCCAACAGGAGAGCGTTAGGATTAGCGAGTCCCACATCCTCGGCAGCGGAAATACACATCCTGCGGGCGATAAAGAGTGGATCTTCACCGCCGTCAAGCATCCTGGCCATGTAATACACGGCCGCATTGGGATCTGAGCCGCGTATGCTCTTGATGAAGGCAGAGATGATATCGTAGTGCATCTCACCGTTCTTGTCGTATATTGCCATATTCTCCTGCAGACAGGAGGTGACGCTTTCGTTGCTGATTACGACGGTCTTTGCCCCCGGCTGAGAATTCACGACAATCTCCAGTATGTTCAGAAGTTTGCGCGCATCGCCGCCGGAGTAGCGGAAAATGGCGTCTGTACTCTGGATGTCAAAATGCTTCTCCTTAAGGAGTACATCAGTGGTTATTGCTCTGTTCAGCAACCAATTAAGATCGTTAACCTCAAGTGGTTTCAAGACAAAAACCTGGCACCTGGAGAGAAGAGGCGAGATAACCTCAAAGGAAGGATTCTCGGTTGTGGCGCCTATGAGTATGATTGTACCGTCCTCAGCAGCTCCCAGCAGTGCATCCTGCTGGGATTTGCTGAAACGGTGAATCTCGTCGATGAAAAGCACCGGTGTCTCTGCAGAAGAGAAGAGGGAATTGGATTTCGCCTTGTCGATTACATCGCGAACTTCCTTGACACCTGCGCTTACAGCCGACAAAGTATAGAATTCACGATCCATCTGCTTGGCCACGATACGGGAAAGCGTGGTTTTTCCGACACCCGGAGGCCCCCATAGTATAAATGAGCTGAGATTGCCGGAATCGATCATATTGCGGATCACGCAACCCGGTCCGATCAGGTGTTTCTGACCCGCATATTCGTCAAGATTCTTCGGTCTCATCCTCTCGGGAAGGGGAGGAAGCATCTTGGATCGTCCAATTACAGCATCATCGCTCATTTATCGTAAATTCTATCTTTATAAATTAATTTTCAAATATTATAACAAATTTGTTTTAGGTATTAACAAAATTGTTAAGTGGCTTTATCTGAGCTTTCCGAAGGTTATATTGAGACCAAATGAGGCACTGGTGCTCAGCTTGGCTGCAGGGATGCCGTTCTTCCATGCGAAGACAGGTACGATGGAGTCTGTACCGAGGAAGAAATTGATTCCAGCCATGTGAAGGTTGAAGAGAAGACCTGCAGAATGACCCATCGGCCACATGTAGGAGTAATCCGCAGCGATGTCGAAGCAATCCGCCAGGGTTATGCTGGCAATGAGACGGCCTTCAGCATGTGTAAGGCTCTTATTCACAATGTCAGCTGTACCTACGATACCGACCTGGAAAGGCTCATAGAAAGGCATTTTCAGGTTCATGCCGGCATTTACATTCATTGGCAGCATTTCGAAAGTGTTGAATTTCTCGTCTGTGCGCTCGAATGGGAAGAACTCATCTATGATGTCCATGACGGCATCACTCTGGTCCTTGAAGCCAAGCAATGATTCAATTACACCATCGTAAGCGTTTGAAGTCCAGCTTGTTGAAGGCATAACAGCCTTTTCACCACCGAACCATGCCATGAAGCCGAGATTGTTTACACCGCCATAGAGACTGAAATACTGTCCGAAATCAAATCCGATTCCGAGATCGAGTCCTGCGCCCACACCGGAAGGGAAGAATTTCTTAGGATCAAGCGTCATTTCGCTGAATTTGAGGCGGTTCGCTCTTTCGGCAGGCGTACTGCTGTCGATTTCGCCCTTGGTAGGGATTACGAAACTCTTTGGCATGTAGAATTCTGCACCACCGGTTCCTTCAACACTCCAAATGCCTGGAACAGTGAGGTTTGCGTTAATCTCATCGGTGTACATGTTGAACTTTGCAAGTCCGCCGAGCACCTTTGCCCTTAAACCGAAGTGGAACCAGTTCTTCTTGATAGCTATTCCGTAAGCGAATTCGGTCTGTGCATCCGCACCGAGTCCCATAGGCTCAAATGCGTAGTCGCGTGAAGGCGATTTTTCCCTGAGCATGTCCAGGAAGGTCTGTCCTATCTTCATAGATGCATTGCCCTTCAGCCCGAGGTCGAATGAACTGAAAACCGTACCAGCCTTGTTCCACCAGCCCACAGACAGCAGGGAAGTGTTCAAGTTTGCATCCATAAGTCCATAGCCGTCAGGAAGTTGTGCGATTCCTTCCGGAGTATTGGCAGCAAGGATTGTGTTAAGTGTACCGTTCTCATCCTTCCACATGAGGTTGGACAGGGACAGGTTACTGTTTACACCGGCATTTATATTGCCGATAACAGGGTTGAAGAAGCCTCTTTCCGGGGCAAGTGCAGGATTCATCTTGTATCTGTGGGAGTATCCATCGAGGAAATACGCGGCCTTGAACGAATCCTGGGCAAAGAGCACAGAACCCGAAACAAGCATCAGACACAGTGTAGAAACCAGTTTAAGTGAGTTTTTCATACCTATTTATATATAAATCTGACACAAATGTACACAAAAATATTATCTTTGCCGCTCCAAATTCACCACGATGGGAAGACTTTTTGATATGTTTGGAAGTTTCTATGCTACTTTGGCAGCACTTCTGTGCTTTACGGCTTGCGAAATCAGGCCGGACGAGCTTCCCGTATCCGAGTCTCCGCTGTACATTTCCGAGTATATGAACAGGAACGAGTCCTTCCTGACAGTCAGAGGCAGCAACCCATCCTGGGTGGAGATCCACAATCCGTCAGACCATGAAGTGTCCACCAAGGGATTCAAGTTGTGCGTAAACAGCAGAAAATGCGTGCAGATCCGCACCACCACCATCCCTGCAGGCCAAAACCTTATTGTTTTAATTCCTGAAAATAAGCTAGTTGAGCAAAATGATACGCTTTTTATCGTCGATGGAGATAAAAAACTCGTGGATCTGCTCATAACCGAGAAAACTAAGAAAAACAGGTCTATCTGGCGAATGCCGGACGGGGAGGGAAGCTATATTACCGCAGCTTCCGAGACTCCTACACCCCAGTTCTCCAACGACGCCAAGGGTGCTGAAGCATACAGGGAGTCGCTGAGAAAAGAAAACACGACCGGTATCATATTCAACGAACTGCTGCTTGCCAACAAGACCGCCTATATGACCGAAGATGGAGAGTTCGTGGACTATGTCGAATTGCTCAATACCTCCTCAAAGAGTGTGGATATTTCCGGCTTCGGACTTTCGGACAACTTCAACCATGTCTTCAAGTATAAATTCCCAAAAGGCTCAGTACTAGAACCTAACGAAATTAAACTGGTTGAAATCAGGGACTTCTCGGTAAAGAACGGCAAGGAGGCCCTATACTTCAGCAATGAAGATGGATTCATCATCGAAGAGTCGCCTCTGATCAAGATGAAAGACGACCAGGCTCTGGTCCGCAGACATGATGGAAGCTACTTCCTGAGCCACAATATCACCCCCGGGCTCCCGAATACTGTGGAAAACATACGAAAATATGCCTCTGCACGCTATTGCGGGCCATTATCCGACTCCCCGGTGATAATCAGCGAGGGAATGTCCAAGAACACCCAGTACGCACCTCTGAAAGGCCATTATCACGACTGGATCGAACTCTACAACCGTTCGGATGCGGCAGTGGAGCTGAATGGCTGGAAACTTAGCGACGGTGAACACGAATTCACATTCGGTGAGAAACACATAATCGGAGCAGGGAAGTACCTGCTGGTGTATTCCAGCGAAGATAATCTCCCGGGAGCACTAAATACCGGCTTCGACCTGAACGGAAACTGCGAACTCTATCTCACGGATGCAAAAGACAATCTTGCAGACGGCATCGGACTGAACGGGCTCCCATGCGATGTCAGCAAGGGGCGCGTAAGTCCGGATGGCAGCTGGCAGTTCTTCAGGACACCTACTCCTGGTGCCAAAAACGGCACTCCAACCGCATGGGTAGCAGATTCACCTCTGGCAAGCAAAGCATCCGGCCAATATGCCGAAGGCTTCGACCTGAGCCTTGAAGGAGAGGGAAGTATCTACTACACCACGGATGGTTCCGCACCTACGACTTCTTCAATCCGCTACACGACACCGATACATATCGACAAGACCAGTGTCATCCGTACCATCTGCGTTGCGGAAGGCGCTATCACCAGCCCATCAGTGACCTATAACTACATACTGGGCCGCAGGCATAATATGGACATTCTATGCCTTTCCAGCGCACCTGAGGGACTGTACTCGTGGGGATCCGGCATATTCTCGATGGGACCGGGAGCGTCCGAGGCATCACCTCACTTCGGAGCAAACTTCTGGAAGGGCTGGAAACGTGTTACCAACGCCGAATTCATCCCTGCTGACGGCAGCGAAGGCTGGAACGCGGGTTGCGACATGTCCATCTTCGGCGGCTTCTCGAAAGCCCTGCCGAAAAAGAGCGTAAAACTCAAATTCAAGGATATCTACGGTGCTCCGAAGATCAAATATCCGCTCTTCGACAGCCGTGACTACGACGAATTCCACGACCTCGTGGTACGTGGCGCCGGCCAGGACAGCTACGACACCTTCATCAAAGACGATCTCATCTCGTATCTTGCTGACAGTCTGATGCTTAACAACACAATGGCCTCACATCCGGTGGTAGTCTACATCAATGCCGAATACAAGGGAGTCTACTTCCTCCGCGAGAAAGTCAACGCCGACTTCGTGGCAAAGCACTACGATGTGGATCCGAAACCAGTTGACCTGATCCAGGGACAGAGGTCCGTGCAGCACGGCTCAGTCAACTCCTGGCTCAACCTGCTGAACTATGTCAGAAGCCACAACATGGCAGATCCAGAGTGCTACAAGTACGTCTGCGACCGCGTAGATGTACAGAACTATGCTGATTACGTCATCATAGAGGCCTATTGCGAGAACGGCGACCTTGGCAACTACAGGTTCTTCAGATCGCCGGAAATCGACGGAAAATGGCGCTGGATTCTCTATGACACCGACATGTCATTCAGACCTAGGACGAATGGGGGAGCCTACGCTGTCATGAATCCGGCCGGCATCAACGGAGGCCTTATGTTCCAGACCGTTCTTATTAATGGGCTACTTAAGAACAAAGACTTTAGAGAACTGTTTATCAATAGGATGGAATACCAGATGAAGCACATCTGGAATGTGGATCGCGTCAATGCCGGAATCGATCATTTCGTGGAAATGATAGGGGAGGAGATGCCATACGACCGCAAGCATTGGAACTATGGCGCAACCAACTGGCCGGTAAAGATTGAAAACCTGCGCAAATACATTTCGCAACGCCAGTCGCGCCTCCGCAACGAATTCGAAACCAACGAAGGTCTCAAGAGGATAATCAAACTTGACAAAGCGGAACTCGACAGGATTTTCGGCGTCGAATAACAGAGAATCAACTCAACTGACACATATATATGAAAAAGTTTCTTGCATTTATCTCATTTGCACTGCTTTCATGTGCTGCAGCCCTCGCACAGCCGCGAGCAGTCGGCGGATATGCCGGTTTTCTCAACCAAGGCGTTTATTATCAGCACTTTACAAAGGAAAACCAGTTTGTGAACATAACTGTCTCAAATGACCTGACAAACTTTACATCAAATGGCGAAACCTTCGGTCTTATGATCGGTGCAGATTATAATTTCATCATCACCAGTTTCCCGAAGAGCAAGGGTTCATTCAACCTCACCGGTGGCCCTGGTCTCTATATTGGTCATGGCGCGGCTACTGTTCCAAGGGATCGTGACGGATTGGCAAGTTTTGTTTCTATCGGCGGAAATTTCGGCTTTGATTTCACATTTGACTGCCATGTACAGCTTTTTGCACGCCTTGCTCCAAAAGTCGGAATCTGTATCGGCGTAACAAAAGATGAAGAAGGGAACAAGATTTATACTCCCGGCCTGGAATATGGCAGGATACTTTACGGATTCATTCCAGAGTTTGGCGTAGCATACTCATTCTAAAGATATTAACCAATGAAAAGAATCATCGCATTACTCTCATTTGCAGTACTTTCATGCGCTGCAGCTCTTGCTCAGCCACGCGCAGTCGGCGGATATGTAGGTATAATAAACCAAGGTGTTTACTATCAGCATTTTACAAAGGATAACCAGTTTGTAAACCTGACTGTATCCAACGATCTGGCAAACTTTACTGGCTACAAATCCTTCGGGCTCATGCTCGGAGCGGATTATGAATTCATATTCGCCAGCTTCCCGAAGAGCAAGGGAACCTTCAACCTCATGGCTGGCCCCGGTCTCTATCTTGGCCATGGAGTAGCAACGGCACCTAAGGATCACGACGGATTTGCCGGCTTTATCTCTGTAGGTGGAAATTTCGGTTTTGATTTCACCTTCAACTGCCATGTTCAGCTGTTTGCGCGCATTGCGCCAAAGGTTGGCATTTGCATCGGAGTAGACAGAGACGACGCAGGAGAAAAGACTTATACTCCGGGTCTTGAGATTGGTAGGACACTATATGGATTGATTCCAGAATTCGGAGTTGCATACTCATTCTAGTTTTTCTCTGTATAATTACAATATGCCGCGCGTCAGTGCGGCATATTTTTTATGTCTTGCAGAAAACTATCGACAATTAGCGCCTTCGAAACTGCTGCGACTACGAAACTTCTGCGTCTACGAAATTGAGATATTATGTTATGTTGGCGCAGCCAACTTAACATAATATAAATTGTGTAACAAACATTTCCAGCAGGGAAGTCTCCGATTTTCTACAGAAATCCACCAACAATTCATATATTTGAAAACTAGAACCAAAAGTTTCTGAAATATCATGAAAACAATCAAACTCAACACCCTCAAAGGCATTTTCATTTCTATGCTCGTTGCATCTGCCGCAATGGTTGCATGCGACAAGAACAAAATCGGCGGCGGCGAAGACATCGGCGAAGATCCTGAGGATGATCACCTGTATGTAGACCTTGGACTCTCAGTTCTCTGGGCTGACCGCAATGTAGGCAGTGAAAACGACGGAGACGGCGGATTCCTCATCGCCTGGGGCGAGCTTCAGCCAAAAGAAGACGGTATCCCCTATGACTTTAAGCACTACGCCCACGCAGAGGAAAAAACACTTCACGACAACAGCGTCACGGATGTGCTTACCAAATACTGTTCTGACCCAGCTTGGGGCACTCCTGACTACAAATTCTTCCTTGAGCCGGTGGATGACGCTGCAACACAGAATTGGGGCTCTCCATGGAGAACAGCCACATATGATGAGTGGCGTGAGCTCTGCAACCCGGACAAATGCACCTGGGAATATTGGAAGCACAACAGCAGATATGGCGCCAAGGTCACCAGCAAGGTTCCTGGCTATGAAGGCAACTGGATTTTCCTGCCATTCACAGGCATTAAGGACAAGAGCGACACCAAGGATCTCGAGAAGGGTTGGTACTGGACAGCAAACATCCACAATACAGCGCAGGTCTGGGCTAACTGCAAGGCATTCAGCGAATCTGAAATAACTAAGAATCAGTCACTCGTCACCGGATGCAACAGAGCATGCGGCCTTGCAATCAGACCAGTCCGTGACAGGAAATAATTCTGGATTGTTAATTGTTTTGTTGATAAATATAGACAGCATCATTTCGTTGCGCATATATAAATATGTATCTTTGCTTGCCTAAATAAAGGCATATATCGAATACACAATATTTATTATATGCAGACCAAACTTAATAAAGTTCTTTTGCTTGGTTCCGGTGCCCTTAAGATCGGACAGGCTGGCGAATTTGATTACTCTGGCTCACAGGCTCTCAAGGCCCTCCGTGAAGAAGGAATCAGTTCAGTTCTCATCAATCCAAACATCGCAACCATCCAGACTTCTGAAGGCATTGCAGACAAGGTTTATTTCCTTCCTGTAACGCCTTATTTTGTAACTGAGGTGATCAAGAAAGAGCGTCCTGACGGCATCCTGCTCGCATGGGGCGGCCAGACCGGTCTGAACTGCGGTACTGAACTCTACATGAACGGTACCTTCGAGAAATACGGCGTACAGGTGCTTGGAACCAGCGTCGAGGCCATCATGGATACTGAAGACCGCGACCGTTTCGTCAAGAGGCTCAACGAGGCTGATCTGAAGGTGCCTGTAAGTGAGGCCTGCGAGACCATGGAGACTGCCGTGGCCGCCGCACGCCGCATCGGCTACCCTATCATGATCCGCTCAGCATACGCTCTCGGCGGCCTTGGCTCTGGTGTCTGCCCTGATGAAAAGTCATTCATGGAAGTTGCCGAGTCAGCATTCACCTTTGCTCCGCAGGTACTCGTAGAAGAGTCCCTCAAAGGCTGGAAGGAAATCGAGTTCGAGTGCATCCGCGACGCAAACGACCACTGCTTCACCGTGGCCAGCATGGAGAATGTCGATCCACTCGGAATCCACACCGGTGAGTCAATCGTAGTTGCACCTACCTGCTCCCTGCGTGACGAGCAGGTCAAGATGCTCCAGGACATCACAATCAAGTGCGTGAAGCACCTCGGAATCGTCGGCGAGTGCAACATCCAGTTCGCATTCAACGCTGAGACCAACGACTATCGTATCATTGAGATAAACGCCAGACTTTCAAGAAGTTCCGCACTCGCATCTAAAGCAACGGGCTATCCCCTCGCCTTCGTGGCAGCCAAGATCGCCCTCGGCTACACCCTCGACCAGATCGGCGAAATGGGCACTCCTAATTCAGCCTACAAGGCTCCGGATGTGGACTACCTCATCTGCAAGATCCCTCGCTGGGACCTCAGCAAGTTCAACGGCGTGAGCCGCCACATCGGCTCTTCAATGAAGTCAGTCGGCGAGATCATGTCCATCGGACGTACCTTTGAGGAACTCATCCAGAAGGGTCTCCGCATGATCGGTCAGGGCATGCACGGCTTCGTCTGCAACGACCATCTCCACTTCGACAATCTCGACGACGAGCTCGCCAACCCTACCGATATGCGTATCTTCGCAATCGCTGTGGCACTCGAGCAGGGCTATACCATCGACCGCATCGAAGAACTTACCAAGATTGACAAATGGTTCCTCGGCAAACTCAAGAATATCGTTGACTATCAGGCGGTTATCCGTCAGTATAATAAGATCGAGGACCTCCCTGCCGACGTTCTCCGCCAGGCAAAGATCCTCGGTTTCAGTGATTTCCAGATTGCCCGTCTCGTCCTCGACAAGCATAATACCGGTCTCGAGAAAGACCTGCTCGCAGTACGTGCACAGCGCAAGAAACTCGGTATCCTCCCTGCCGTAAAACGTATCGAGACCGTTGCCAGCGAATATCCTGAGCTGACCAACTACCTCTATATGACCTACGCCGTAGAAGGTCACGACATCAACTACTACCACAATGACAAGTCAGTCGTGGTACTCGGTTCCGGCGCATACCGCATCGGTAGCTCCGTAGAGTTCGACTGGTGCTCCGTAAACGCCATCCAGACCGCCCACAAGCTCGGTTACAAGTCGATCATGATCAACTATAACCCGGAGACCGTATCGACCGACTACGACATGTGCGACCGTCTGTACTTCGACGAACTCAGCTTCGAGCGCGTCCTCGATGTGATCGACCTCGAGTCTCCACGCGGCGTCATCGTATCGGTGGGTGGCCAGATTCCTAACAACCTCGCGATGAAACTCTATCGCCAGAGCGTTCCGATCCTCGGTACCTCCCCTGTCAGCATCGACCGCGCAGAGAACCGCAACAAGTTCAGCGCAATGCTCGACCAGCTCGGCATCGACCAGCCTGAATGGAGCGCCCTCACCTCGATGGAGGATGTGAACAAGTTCATCGAGAAGGTCGGCTTCCCTGTTCTCGTGCGTCCTTCATACGTACTTTCAGGCGCTGCCATGAATGTTTGCTACAACAACGAGGAACTCACCCGCTGCCTGGCCATGGCCAAGGAAGTCAGCAAGGAGTTCCCTGTCGTGATCTCACAGTTCATGAGCGACACCAACGAGATCGAGTTCGACGCAGTTGCAAAGAACGGCGAGATCGTAGAATATGCAATCTCCGAGCATATCGAGTATGCAGGCGTTCACTCAGGTGACGCTACCCTGGTCTTCCCTGCCCAGCAGCTCAGCTTCGCTACTGCACGCCAGATCAAGAAGATGAGCCGCGCAATAGCCAAGAAGCTCAACATCTCCGGTCCATTCAACATCCAGTACCTGGCAAAGGGCCGCGAGGTGAAGGTTATCGAGTGTAACCTCCGTGCGAGCCGCTCCTTCCCATTCGTTTCAAAGGTGCTCAAGCGCAACTTCATCGAGACCGCAACCCGCATCATGCTCGACGCAGACTACAAGCAGCCGGACAAGAGCGAGTTCGATATCGATCGCATCGGCATCAAGGCCAGCCAGTTCAGCTTTGCCCGCCTCCAGAATACCGATCCGCTCCTCGGCGTGGATATGTCTTCTACCGGTGAGGTAGGCTGCCTCGGCGACAGCTACGATGAGGCTCTCATCAACTCTCTCATCGCTACCGGCTACAAGATTCCTTCAAAGGACAAGGGCATCATGATCAGCAGCGGCGACCCTAAGGCCAAGGTTGCCCTCCTTGACGGCGCAGGAATGCTCGTAAAGGCTGGCTACACCATCTACTCTACTGCCGGCACAGCCAAGTTCTTCAACGAGAACGGCATCCCTGCAACTCCGGTTGCATGGCCTGATGAGGATCATGCTGACAAGGAGAACGTGATGAGCATGATTGCAGACCACCGCTTCGACCTCGTGGTGAACATCCCTAAGAACAGGACCACCCGCGAGCTCACCAACGGCTACCGCATCCGCCGTGGCGCAATCGACCACAACACCCCTCTGATCACCAACGCCCGTCTGGCCAGGGCCTTCTTCGAGGCCATCTCAAAACTGAGTCTCGAAGACCTCCAGATCAAGAGCTGGCAGGATTACGAATAAAAGAAAAACGCAAAAAATGGGGCTACTCACCCTCCCGAGGGAGCGAGTAGCCCCATTTTTTTAGCTTTAGAAGAGGCCGAAGAGTTCGGCGTCGATCTTGTCCGTTATGAGGGCGAAATCCTCCGGACGGTGCTGGAAGTCCAGATTGTCGGCATCAATGACCAGGACTTTATGCCTATAAGAGGCAATCCAGTCCTCGTAGAGGCGGTTGAGGCCTGCAAGGTAGTCCAGGCTTATCGTCTGCTCATAATCGCGTCCACGCTTCTGTATCTGGCCCACAAGGTGAGGTACGGAACATTTGAGGTAGATCAGAAGGTCAGGAGTCTTGGTAACCTCAGTCATGGTCTCGAAGATCTCCATATAGGTCTGGTAATCCCGGTCGCTGAGATTGCCCATCTCATAGTTGTTGCGGACGAAGATGTTCACACCCTCGAAGATGGTCCTGTCCTGGATGATGACATCATCGCACTCGGCAATCGCACGAAGGTCCTCGAGCCTGCGCACGAGGAAGAACATCTCCAGATTGAAACTCCAGCGCTTGATGTCACCGTAGTAATCCTCAAGATAAGGATTCTCTGCAACAGTTTCGAAACGCGGAGTCCATCCGTAATGCTGGGAAAGCATCGTGGTAAGAGTCGTTTTACCTGCGCCTATATTGCCTGCTACACCTATAAACATATTTTTATCCAAAAGGTTAGTCATCAATCACACAAATTTAGCAAATTGTCGCTATTTTTGCAACGCGTAAAAGCGCAGCAGAAACGATATGAGAAAAAGACATCAGGATATTATTTTAGAGAACATTGAAATAGAGGCGGTTGCAGCAGAAGGGAAAGCCCTTGCCCATGTCGACGGAGCCGTGGTATTCGTTCAGTTTGCAGTGCCGGGCGACATTGTAGACATAAAAGTCACGAAGAAGAAAAAGAACTATATGGAAGGTTTCATCCTCCGCATGGTTCAGCCATCCAAACACCGTCTCGAACCGTTCTGCCCGCACTTCGGTGTCTGCGGCGGATGCAAGTGGCAGCCTCTGCCGTACGAAATGCAGCTCGCGGCAAAGCAGCAGCAGGTTGAGGACCAGCTCGTACGCATCGGCCACCTCACGGTGCCTGAGATCTCCCCTATAGTGGGTTCCGACCAGATCCAGTACTACCGCAACAAACTTGAATTCACCTTCTCGAACCGCCGCTGGCTGCTCGATGGAGAGGATCCCGAGAGCATCGACGAAGTTCATCGCCAGGGTCTGGGCTTCCATGTGGGCCGATTCTTCGACAAGGTGCTCGACATCGACCACTGCTACCTCCAGCCGGAACCATCCAATGCCCTGCGTCTCTTCATAAAGGAATATGCCTTCGAGCACGGACTCCCCTTCTTCGACATCCGCAACCACGAAGGCTTCCTGCGCAACATGATTGTCCGCAACACTGCCGCAGGCAATGTGATGCTCATACTCGTATTCTGGAAAGAAGATCGCAAAGTACGTGAAGCACTGCTTGATGCAATTGCAGCCAAGTTCCCGGAGATCACCTCGTTATATTACGTAATAAATGAGAAGATGAACGACTCCGTCGGCGACCAGGAGTGCATACTCTACAAGGGCGAGGAGGCCATCTACGAATACATGGAAGGCCTCAAGTTCAAGATCGGTCCGAAGTCCTTCTACCAGACCAATACCCAGCAGGCATACAAACTCTACAGCGTGGCCCGCGAATATGCGGCACTTACCGGCAACGAAGTAGTATACGACCTCTACACCGGCACAGGCACCATCGCCCAGTTCGTCAGCGGCAAGGCTGCAAAGGTAATCGGCATCGAATATGTACCTGAGGCGATCGAGGATGCAAAGGTCAACGCAGCCGGCAACGGCATCACCAACTGCAGCTTCTTCGCCGGCGACATGAAGGACATCCTCACAGACGCCTTCGTCCAGAAGCATGGCCGCCCGGACGTCGTGATACTCGACCCTCCACGCGCGGGTATTCATCCGGACGTGGCAAAGGTCATCCTGAATGCCGCACCTGAAAGAATGGTCTATGTGAGCTGCAACCCGGCTTCACAGGCACGCGACCTCGCAATCTTCTGCGATCCGGCCGCAAACGGCATAGAAAACAGCCGCTCAGCCTACAGAATCACAGCCGTGCGTCCTGTGGATATGTTCCCTCAGACGCACCACGTCGAGAACGTAGTGCAGCTCGTAAGAATATAAGAATAAAGGCTCGGTCAATCGACCGGGCCTTTATTTTAAACTTCAAATCCGAATAGTTCCTTGCTGACAATAGGATTGCAGTAGATTCCGAGGAAGATATCCCTTAGATCGTCGTGGTTGAGCTCCGGCTCCACCTTTGCGAGCTGATTGTTCATGTAATCGATGAACGCATCCCTGTCTTCCTGGGTATAGCGGTCTTTGAAGCGGTTGGTCTTGAACTGCAGGTCGTAGGCCACGAACGCATTCTTGAAAAGTTTGTAGCCGTCGATGATGCGCATGTCAACCGCGTGACGGATGGCCTGATAGCGGTCATTCTTGTCGCAGAGAGCGGCAGCAGCAAGCTCCTCAGGAGCCAGAGGCTTTCCTATGTTGAGGTGGATGTTGCCCTTCTGCTGCATGATTCCGGTCAGGATGCTCATGGTATCCTCGTTAGGAGCCTTCACATACTTCTGGGTCCTTGAGATAAGCATTTCACGCGCCTTGGCGATGTCACAAGGCTCATACTCGTAGGAAATGCTGAGCGGAATGATATTGAGTTCCTCGAAATTGGTCTTGAAATCAGAAGTGCCGCTCATATCGAGCATCTTCAGCAGGCCCTGCTCAGTCATGTCGAGACCGTTCTTGGTACGCCCCTGACGCTGTGCAAGCCATACAGAGCTCTCACCGCTGGTGATCTTGAGGCGTATATATCTCGAAAGGAGCTGCGAGCAGATGTAGAGTTCACGCGCTGAAATACCACGCACCACCTTGATCATCCTGTTTGAACGGATGAGGGCTTCGATCAGCTCATTCGAGATCAGATTACTGCCAACGCATATCTCTGTGAGAGGAATGCCGTTGTTGAAGAGTACAAGCTGCACGATCGCCGGGTCGAGGATTATGTCGCGGTGGTTGGACATCGCCAGGAACTTGCCCTTGGAGTTCAAAATATTGGAAATACCGTCGTAAGAGAAGGTGTGCGCAGTGGTACCGAGCACACGGGTAATGATCTTCTGCATCACGAGTGTCTGGAACTCTTCTACCGTATTGATGCCTGAAATGATATTGCCAAGGTAGGAAGCATCCTCTTCCGGAAATACGAATTTGGACGCCTGTGCGATATATTTGCTGCCAGCTATCTTATGGAGGGCCGCAGCTGCTTCTTCATCGTTGAATGGACTTATGTCCACAAATTCTGACATGTCTGCCATAAATCTGAAAAAATTGAAAGTGTTGTAACGAACAAATATAACTATTTGTTACGAACTAAGCAAATCGGCAGCTACGCCCTGAAGAGGACGGAACTGTCTCCATAACTGAGGAAACGGAAGCCGTGACAAAGCGCGAAATCGTAGATCGGCCTCCAGTTGCCCCCGACAAAAGCCGAAATCAGAAGCAGGAGGGTGCTCTGAGGCTGGTGGAAGTTGGTTACCAGTATGTCCACGACACGGAATCGGAAACCAGGCACTATTATGATGCGGGTACCGATGCTGAGCTGCTCCTCCCCTCTGGACTCCAGGTAGGAAATCAAGGCGTCGAGGCTTTCTTCCATAGAATAGGGATATTCGCGCTCATACGGAGCCCATTGGCCCACATCGGCGGGCTTACCGGTCTCAATGCAGCTCACTCCCGCATAGTATATGGATTCGAGAGTACGTACGGAGGTAGTTCCCACGGCAATGAGTTTCCTGCCGCCCCGGTTTCTCAGATCCTTGAGGAATTCAAGCCGCACCACGAACGGCTCGCGGTGCATGGTATGCTCGGCGACATTGTCACTCTTTACCGGCAGGAAAGTGCCAGCACCCACATGGAGGCAAACTGTCTCCATATCGACGCCCTTGGCCTTGATACGGTCAAGCACGCGCTCGGTGAAATGCAATCCGGCTGTGGGCGCCGCAACGCTGCCTCTGTACTTGGCATAAAGGGTCTGATAACGTTCGTAGTCTATGCTCTCTGTCTCACGGTTAAGATACGGAGGCACAGGAATGCGCCCGCAGAGTTCCAGGACCCTTGAAAACGGCGCCTTGTCTGCCCAGGTAAAGCGGACTATGGAGGTGGCACCATCCCTTTCCACCAGATCGGCCTTGAGATCCATGGCGGCAAGCTCCGCCGTCAGTTCCTCTCCGGTATACAGATGGAGGGTGTCACCCTTCCATTTCTTCGCATTGCCAACGATACACTTCCATTCACAGGTTTCCGTTGCAGCAAATGCCAGATTGTACTCGACCGGCTTGATAGGCTCGAGGCAGAACACTTCGATTATAGCGCCCGTATCCCTTTTGAAATGCAGACGGGCAGGCACAACCTTGGTATCGTTGAATACCATTATTGAATCAGATGGGAGAAAGGATGGAAGATCAGTGAAACTGTTTTCAGTTATCTCGCCATTTTCGTATTTCAGCAGCTTTGAGAGGTCGCGTTCTGCCAGGGGGTATTTGGCTATACGCTCGTCTGGAAGCGGATAAGTGTAATCTTTTATGCAAATAGTCGGTATCATAACAAGCGCGAATTTACGAATAATCCCGCACATCTGTACAATTATGCGATTCTCGTGAATTTACAAATGTTATCTATCCGCTATTTACAATTGTAAATAACAATAATTAACATATGTATATACTTTTGTAAACACATAGATATATTTTTGTAAATAATTGCCGTAATCTGAAATAATGTTGAAAAAGATGATATAAGGAAAAATTATACTAAATATTCAATTTTGCTAACTCGTTAATATTTAGCACATAGCGCAATATTATATCAACTAAAGATTAATTGTTTTCGACTAATATTTCCCAATTTTTGCCCGAATCGCCACAAAATAAGCCTGTATTTAGTTTATATTTAATTCAAAATCAGTATTTTACTAGATTTACCTAAAGTGATTTTTAATACGGTTTTTAGCAGTCACTTAAACTATTACTTTAACTATATAGTCTATCCCCTATTGCATATGTAAATATATTTTCATTATCTTTGTAAACCGATTAGTTACAAATATGAATACAAGATTACAGCAGTTTCTAGCTGCAGAAAACATCTCTCAAGGACAATTCGCAGACTCCATCGATGTTGCGAGAGCCAGCGTGTCGCATATTTTAGCCGGACGCAACAAGCCCGGTTATGATTTTATCAGCAATCTGATAGTACACTACCCTAACCTGAACATCGAATGGCTTCTCACCGGCAGAGGCAAGATGTATAGAAACCAGGGCGCTGAAGTCAGGCGGCCTGACGATGACAACCTTTTCAGGGACGATGCCCTTTTCGCCGATCCAGAACCGGTTCAGGCCTCTATTCCAAAGGATATTCCCGTACAGATACCGGTCGTGACTCCGAAAATTGAAAGCTCTACTTCAATCATTACTGAAGTTAAGAACGCCGAAGTGACTATAAATCAAAGGAAAGCGGTTAAAGTTGTCATCTTTTATGACGATGGCACCTTCCAGGAATTGATGCAATAATCCCCTTTTCGCGATTATTTAGTATCTTTGCCTCATGTTTAACTTGCTGAAAAGATATCTGTTTAATAAGAAGGCATCACTCTGTTCGAGAGATGTCTTTGACATTCATTTCAGTTCCCCTGTAGGCCTTCGCCATCGTTTTGATCCCAACGGAGATTTCTTCTTTCTTTCAGCAGATAAGAGGTTTCCTTTTATTGAATTCGGACCTGTCACTCCCGAAGCGCAGCACGAAAAACTGGCAAACAAAGGTGCAAAGGCAATAGCAGAAAAACTCAGGAAAAGGAAACTCAACCTCCCATCCCTGATTGCCGCCAATATAATAAAGAATAGCAGCACCGACCTGGAGCAGGCCGCCCATGACTACGAATTCACTTTCACCACTCTCTACGATTATGTAGATATGTTCGTTGTCAATGTGGCGGAAAATGGTGCAAAGCAGCTCCAGGACATCGACATGCTTTCAGAGATTCTGGACCGCCTTCTCAATCTCAGACTTTATTTCAACGAATACAAACCTATCCTGGTCCAGATTTCAGATGATCTGCCGCATGCCGACCTGGATTCTATCATCCACTACTGCAGGATGTCGGGAATAGACGGCATTGCCACCTCATCGGCAAAGCACATACATTACATCGCGGAAAAAACCTCCAACAGGCTTCCTGTTCTTTCCAAGGTTGAATTCAGCAGCTTTGAAGAAGCGAAAGGACTGCTTGAAGCCGGCGCCACGCTGCTGGAATGCAGCAGTTCTGTCATGGGGGCTGCTATCAGCAGAAAGCTCACCAGATAATAATCATGACGACAGCATCCATATGCACAATCGGCGACGAGATCCTGATCGGACAGATCGTCGACACAAACTCTTCAAAAATCTCACGCCAGCTCAACTCCATCGGCATAAGGGTAACCAGAATGGTTTCGATCGGAGACGATCATGATGAGATCATTTCCAATCTCGCAAACGAGCTCAGATGCAACAATATAGTTATTGTGACAGGTGGTCTCGGCCCGACAAAGGATGACATCACCAAGGCAGCTCTTGCGGAACTCTCTTGCGCAAAAGGATGGCACGAGGATGCAGGACAGTTGGAGATGGTACGCCACTTCCTCAGTTCAAGAGGATTGGAGATGCTGGACATCAACCGCGCACAGGCCTATGTCCCCGACACCTGCAAAGTGATAGTCAATCGCAAAGGTACCGCCGCAAACATGGCCTTCCACTTTGGCGAAGCGACCGTTCTCGGCAACGGTACCCAACTTCCCCACAAGGCCGTCCTCTATTCGCTACCAGGCGTGCCATACGAGTGTGAGGCCGCGATGCCTGATGTTCTCGAGGATATAAAGCAGAACTTTGAGACATCAGACATATTCCACAGGACGATAATGACTTACGGCATTGCCGAGTCAGCCCTTTCTAAGAAAATCGAAGACTGGGAGGATTCACTTCCGGCAGATATGCACTTGGCCTATCTGCCTAACCTGCTGACCGGCGTCAGATTGAGACTTAGTATCTATGGCGGGGTGCGCGAAGAACAGGAAAAACGCATCGAAGCAGAACTCGCCAAGCTCCGCGGACTGATCTCCGAATACATCTATTCAGATCAGGACGACACCCTTCCTCAGACCATCGGGCGTCTGCTGAAGGCTCAAGGCAAGAAGATGAGTGCTGCGGAATCCTGCACCGGAGGAACCATCTCAAAACTGATGACTGCCACACCGGGATGTTCCGAGTACTATTGGGGTTCGGTAACCTCCTATGACAACTATGTGAAGATCCATGTCCTTGGGGTTCCCGAGGAAATCATCCGTGAGCATGGAGCTGTCAGCTCCGAGTGCGTCGCAAAGATGGCTGAGGGAGTCCGCCGCATTACCGGTACTGATTACGCAGTTGCCACTTCCGGCATCGCCGGCCCTGGAGGCGGAACTCCGGACAAGCCGGTCGGCACAGTATGGATGGCGGTCGCTACCGAAGAAGGCACACTCACCCGCCTCTTCCATTACAGCAATGACCGCGAACGCAACATTGAACGCGCCGCGGCCACAGCTTTGAATCTGCTCCGACAGGTAATCTGCGGAGAGATTTCAGTGAAATAATCTATAAGAGCCGGAGGAAATTTCCTCCGGCGATTTTTTCTATGTCCGCCTCTGAATAGCCCCTGGAACGGAGTTCTTCAAAGATAACTCCGAAACAGGACACATCCTCCAGACCGGCAGGTGTCACCGGAATGCCGTCAAAGTCTGATCCCAGTCCGACATGATCCACGCCAGCAATCTCGACAGCATGATCGATATGGTCTGCAATTCTTTTGAAGGACGGACGTTCGCAAGATTCCAGACGTGCCAGTGCAGCATCCCAATCGTCTCTGAACTGTTTGTCGTAAGGGTGGGCAATGAATTTCTCTTCCACGGTATCAGCCCAGTCCGAGAGTCCCGAGTCACTGAAGAAACGTGCGAATTCCGCATCCAGGAAGGACGGATAAAAATTGATCTGTATCACACCGCCATGTTCAGCAAGAGCCTTTATCATCCCGTCACTCATATTACGGGGTCTGTCCGCAAGAGCACGGCAGCAGGAGTGGGTCGCTACGACAGGCTTGGTCGAGCAGTCCAGAACATCCCAGAATGACTCGTCGGAGATATGGCTCACATCCACCAGCATTCCTAGACTGTTCATGCGTGCAACCACTTCCCTTCCGAACGGACTCAGTCCATGCCAGCGGCCGCCGGTCTTGGAAGTGCAGGAATCGCAGATCTCATTGTCGCCTGCATGAGTCAGGGTGATATACCTGACGCCCATATCGTAAAACCAGTCGACGGAATCAAGTGAACGTCCAAGTGGCTGACCATTTTCCAGTCCCACAAAAACAGAAAACAGACCTGCCGCCTGATTGGCCAGTGCCTGAGTACGGCTGGTTGCAAATGCTGCCACGTCAGAGTTGGCTTCTACGCACAGACGCAGATCGCGGAGCAGCTCACGGGCATAGGTTTCAGACCTCTCCTGTGGGAGAGAGTTCGAGGTATAGAGTGCGAAAAAAGCCCCATCGACGCCGCCTCGTTTGAGTTTCGGAAAATCGATGTGGGCTCTTTCGTTATCCTTCCTCAGATCTCTCAATCTGTAGATCTGCGACGGGGTGTCGCAGTGAGAGTCCAGGACGAACATACTTATTTCTTCTTGTTGTACTTGGTGTCGCTCGACTTGGTCATGGTTGAACCGACAATGCGCTCGATCTCTATGCTTGGGTTTGCATTGTAGATGAGGTGTGAGCTGTTGAGAAGTTCCACCTTGAGGCGTTCCTTCGCATTTATCTTGCAGCATGCGGAATTGCTGAGATCAACTTCAGCCTCCTTGGTGTTGAGACCGTCGAGGTTGATCATGGTAGAGTTGCTGCCATGTACAACTGCCTTGGTTGCATTGCCGGTAAGGGTGATGAATGCACTGTTCTGGCCCTTGACCTGTACGTTGCGAAGCTCGCCGTCTGCGGTAGTGTTGGATGAGTTCTCACCGGAGAGCACAAGGTTGTTGCAGTTGAGGACCAAAGTCACAGAAGCTGAATTACTGCCGTAGTACTCGATCTCGTTGGCATAGATGTCGAAGCGTGCGGTGGCCTTGTTGTTCATCTTGATCTTCGCTGCATTTGCATCAAGAGCGATATTCTTGACGACGGCGTTGTTGTTCACCTCGAAAACCACATCGTCAGACTTGATGTTGTCAGCAGCAGAGAAAAGAGTGTTGTTGTTGAGTATCACCTTGTTGATGGAAGGTGCATGAACCTCCGCTATGACAACAGGCGGAATGGCGTTCTTGGCCTTGAGTTCTTTCTTGAGTTCCTTTGAATAGCCCTTCTCATCGATGTCGAGGATGAGTGTGTTGCTCTTCACGATAGCAATTACATTCTCGGCAATCCTCTCGTCAACAGTGAGTTTCACCGAATAAGCATCTGAGTTTACGAACTTCACCTCGAAGTTCTTGTTTGCTTCGATGTTCTTGAATCCAGTGTAATCGATTACCTGGTCCACTACCTTCTGTGCAAAAAGTGAAGGCATTGCTGCGAGCAGAGCCGCTGCAAGAGTGATGATCTTCTTCATTTCTTCTGTATTTAAGGTTTTACTTATTCATGTTCTGTCTTACGGCCTCGTACAGGATGACGGAAGTTGCAACCGACACGTTGAGAGATGAGATCTCACCGGCCATAGGAATGGCAACCTTGTCATCAGCGAGGTCCAGCATCGATTTCGAAATGCCGGAGCCCTCGGAACCCATTACGATCGCAATAGGGCCGGTAAGGTCTGTGTCATACATATAATGGTCAACCTTCTCGGTCGCTGCAATAAGCCTGAATCCACTTTGTTTCAAGTAGTATGCCGCAACGCGAAGATTCGGCACTTTGCATGTGTCGATTCTCATCAGAGCACCGGCTGAAGCCTTTACCGCTTCAGCATTTATTGCGGCTCCACCTTTGGCGGGAACAATGATTCCACGGCCGCCGGCACACTCTAATGTACGGGCGATAGCTCCGAGATTGCGCACATCACTGACCCCGTCCAGGATCACAAGGATCGGATTCCTGCTGGTTGCGAGAGCGTTATTCACGAGTGTCTCGATGTCAACATAATCTATCTGGCTGATATAGGCAATCACCCCCTGATGCGCACCGCGCACTGCCCTGTTGAGCCTTTCGACAGGCACCCACTGGTACTGGATTTCGTTCTCAGCGAGCAGGGCCATGAGTTCCCTGTACTGAGGGCCCTCGAGTCCTGTCTTGAGCAGCACCTTATCGAACTTCTTGCCCGACTTGAGCGCCTCTATTACTGAATGCATACCGTAGAGGTACTGCATCTTGCTTTCTTGTTCCATATATATTATAGGTCTAATTTCTCACTAAGTGTGGCCCATTCGTCGGTCTTGGCGTCCAGGTCACGTTTGTTTTCAAGATAATTCCTGGTCAGGTCGAAAATATCATCATTCGGACCAGGATTGCCGAGGACGGCCTCGAGGTCCTTCTGCTTCTGTTCCAGTTTCGCAATCTCCTTCTCCAGGAAGTCGATGCGGTTCTTCATCTTCTTCTCCTCCTTGCTGAGATGCTTCTTCTGCTGGTATTCCTGCATGGAGGCTGCCTTCTGTTCCTCTTTGGCTGCCTTGACCTCCGGCTCCACCACCTTGGCGGAAGGATTATGCCTCTCCAGTTCGTTGAGATTCTCTATCCTGAGTTTCTCAAGGAACTCCTGAACACCGCCCAGATGCTCCTTCACACGTCCGTCACGGAATTCATAGACCTTGTCTACGAGTCCGTCGAGAAAATCTCGGTCGTGCGATACTATGATCAAAGTGCCGTCGTAGCTCTTGAGCGCCTGCTTGAGTATATCCTTCGAAAGGATGTCCATATGGTTGGTAGGCTCGTCGAGTGCAAGCAGGTTGTATGGACGCAGCATCAGCTTGGCCATTGCCAGCCTCGCCCTTTCACCTCCGCTCAGCACTGCGACCTTCTTGTCGATGTCCTCTCCCTTGAAAAGGAAGGCAGCCAGAATGTCGCGGAGCTTGGTGCGGATGTCGCCGACGGCTATCCTGTCCAGTGTCTCGAAGACTGTATCCTGCTTGTCGAGTACGTCTTCCTGGTTCTGGGCATAGTAGCCTATATTCACATTGTATCCCACCCTGGCTTCGCCACCCATAGGATCCAACTCTCTCATTATCACCCTCATAAGGGTCGTCTTGCCTTCTCCGTTACGGCCGACGAGAGCAATCTTCTCTCCCCTTCTGACCTCTATCTGAGCGTCTGAGAAAACGACCTTCTGTCCGTAGCCTACTTTCAGATCGCTTGCCTTGAAGGCTATATCACCGGAACGAGGCGCAGGAGGGAACTTCACTACCATGGCTGCCTTGTCCTGGAGGTCGACCTCTATCCTGTCCAGTTTCTCCAATGCCTTGACACGGGACTGGACCTGATTGGACTTCGTAGGTTTGTAACGGAACTTCTCGATGAATTCCTCGGTCTTCTCGATCATCCTCTGCTGGTTCTCATATGCAGCCTTCTGCTGAGCAATTCGCTCGGCGCGAAGTTCGAGGTATTTGCTGTATGGAACCTTGTAGTCGTGGATGCGGCCCAGCATGATCTCGACTGTACGATTGGTAACGTTGTCGAGGAACTTCCTGTCGTGTGAAATCAGCACAAGGGATCCACGGTAATCCTTCAGGTAGCCCTCAAGCCACTCGATGGATTCGATGTCGAGATGGTTGGTAGGCTCGTCGAGCAGGAGCACATCCGGCTTTGACAGCAGGATCTTGGCGAGTTCGATACGCATGTTCCATCCCTGCGAGAAGGTCTCGGTAGGCCTCTGGAGCTCATTATATCGGAAGCCCAAGCCCATCAGCGTCCGTTCTGCCTGCACCTGCGGAGATTCTGCCTGTGCCATGGAGAGATGGTCGTTGATGTCGTTCATCCTTATGATTAGCTGCTGGTAGGCATCCGACTCATAATCAGTTCTTTCCGCAAGCTGCTGTGTGATGTCGGCCAGTTCGGCTTCCATGTCGAAGATAGCCGCAAATGCAGTCATAGCCTCATCGATGACACTGCGTCCCCGGTGGTGTTCCATGATCTGTGGCAGATAGCCGATCTTCAATCCATTGGGTACAGCAATCTGGCCAGAAGTAGGATTCTGCAGTCCGCAGATCAGCTTCAAGATAGTGGACTTGCCAGCACCATTCTTTCCCACAAGACCGATCTTGTCAGATTCGCTGATGTGGAAATTAATGTCATTCAGCAAGGTGAAGCCACCGTATGCTACTGTCAATGAATTGATTGAAATCATTCTTCTGTCTCCTCGTCTTCTTCGTCTTCTTCGTCACTGTCCGGCTTTTCCTTCCTGCAGAGGATTATGCTGAATCCATAGAGAAGGAATAGCGGAAGGGAAACCACAGCCAATGAAAAAGGATCTCCAGTAGGAGTAATGGCGGCAGCCAGCACCACTATGCCGGCCACAGCATATCTCCAAGCTTTCAGCATCTGTTCTCTGTAGATGATTCCCATCCTGGAAAGCACAGCAATCACAGACGGGAATTCGAACACGAGTCCGAACAGCAGTACCATAGTGGAGAATAGAGATATGTACGAACTGAGGTTGAACATATTCGTCACTTCTCCTGAAACCTGATACTTCGCAAAGAAGTTGACCATCAGCGGCAGCACCATCACATAGCCGACTGCCATTCCGAGATAGAACAGCACTGAGGCAAAAGCGAATGCGCCGCGGACGGCTTTCCTTTCCTTTTTGTAAAGAGCCGGTTTTATGAACAGCCACAGTTCGAAGATCAGATATGGCACAGCCACAATGACCGCTGCTATGAAACTGATCTTGATGTGGGTCATGAACTGAGCGGTCACATCCGTATTAATCAGACTCAGTGACACATCGAGCCCCAGCCACTTGTACACGAAGAAGTCCGGTTTGGTTGGTGCGAGGATCAAAGTCCCGAAAAGGAAATCCTTGAAGCAGAAAAAGACTATGCTGAGCACAATCCAAACACCCAGCGTCCTGAAAATCAGGAAGCGGAGTGCATCCAGATGGTCCCAGAAGGACATTTCCTTTTCTGCCTTGACTGACATACGCTATTTCTTGTCGTCAGATTCGAGTTCTTTCTTGATGTCCTGAAGTTCAGCATCAGCCTCCTTCATGCCCTTCTTGAGTTCCTTGACACCCTTGCCAAGGCCCCTCATGAGCTCAGGAATCTTCCTGCCACCGAAGAGGAGAAGTATCACGAGAACGATGATGACCCATTCCCAGCCATTGATGCCGAAAATAAGAGGGGTAACGGTAAACATAACTATTTCAATGATTTAAGTGATGATTCAATTGTTTCAATCTTAGCCAGTGCATCGGCTTCTTTCTTGCGTTCGTTGGCTACGACAGCCTCTGGGGCACCGTTGACGAACTTCTCGTTGGAGAGTTTGCGCTGAACACTCTGAAGGAAGCCCTGGTAGTACTTCAGATCCGCCTCGAGTTTTGCGATCTCCTCTTCCACATTGACGAGACCCTCGAGAGCCACGAAGAGCTTGCTGGTGCGGACCATTGCGCTTACGCCTGTACCTTCAGCTTCGCCCACAGTCACATTCACATTTGCGAGCTTGACGAGTACTGAAACAGTCTCCTGAGGGAAGGAGGCGTCAACCTTGACATTGAGCGTATCCTTTGGAGAGAGGCCCTTGTCCTGGCGGACGTTGCGGACAGCTGCGACAGCCTCGCAGGCCATTTCGAATTTCGCGATATACTCTGCATCGTATGCCTTTGCCTTCGGGTAGAGCTGGAGCATGATGGTCTCCCCTTCCTTGCGCTCTGCCATAGCCTGCCAAAGTTCCTCTGTGATGAACGGCATGATAGGATGGATCATCTTGAGGAGGGCGTCGAAGAAACCGAGGGTCTGCTCATAGGTCCTGGCATCGATGCCGGCACCGTATGCAGGCTTGATAGCCTCGAGGTACCAAGCACAGTAGTCGTCCCAGAAGAGCTTATATACCGTCATGAGAGCATCTGAGATACGGAACTTCGCGAAATGGTCGTTCACGGTCTCGATGGTCTGGCTGAGCTTTGCATCGAACCACTTCACAGCCGCTGCCGATGCCTCAGGCTGAGCTGCGGAAGCGTCCACATTCCAGCCGCTGATGAGTCGGTAGGAGTTCCAGATCTTGTTGCAGAAGTTACGTCCCTGCTCAACCTGGCTCTCATCGTAGAGGATGTCGCTGCCGGCTGATGAGCAGAGAAGCATGCCCAGACGGACAGCGTCGGCACCGTACTTTGCGATGAGGTCGAGTGGGTCCGGAGAGTTGCCGAGGGTCTTGGACATCTTGCGGCCAAGTTTGTCGCGCACGATACCGGTGAAGTATACGTTGTGGAAAGAAACGTCGTTCATGAACTCGTTGCCGGCCATGATCATACGTGCAACCCAGAAGAAGATAATGTCCGGACCGGTCACGAGGTCGTTGGTCGGATAGTAGTACTTCAGGTCGGCATTTGGCTCATGTCCAGGGTTGCCCGGCATCTCAGGATCGAATACGGACATAGGCCAGAGCCAGCTGCTGAACCAGGTGTCGAGCACATCCTCGTCCTGACGGAGGTCAGCTGCGGTGAGCGCAGGATTGAGCTTCTGAGCCTCTGCAAGAGCCTTTTCAAGTGTAGATTCAACCACCACGCTTCCATCAGGAAGGTAGAATGCCGGTATGCGCTGTCCCCACCAGAGCTGGCGGCTGATGCACCAGTCGCGGGCATTCTCCATCCAGTGGCGGTAGGTGTTGCGGTACTTGTCCGGAATGAACTTTATGAAGCCGTCTTCCACGCTTGCGAGTGCACGCGGAGCGAGTTCCTCCATCTTGAGGAACCACTGTGCGCTGAGCTTCGGCTCGATAACTGCGTTGGTACGCTCTGAGTAACCGATCGGAGAGGTGTAATCCTCGATCTTTTCGATATTGCCTGCTTCCTCGAGCATCTTTGCTATCTTCTTGCGGGCTTCGAAACGATCTTCTCCGACGAGGATCTGTGCGTCTGCGGTGAGACGGCCGTGGTCGTCGATGATGTCGAGTATAGGGAGGTTGTGACGAAGTCCGATCTCGTAGTCATGTGCATCGTGTGCCGGGGTAACCTTGAGGCAGCCGGTACCGAAATCCATCTCCACATACTCATCCTCGATGATAGGAATCTCCTTGTTGATAAGCGGGATGAGGACCTTCTTGCCCTTCATCCAGTGATGACGCTCATCGTTAGGGTTGACGCAGATAGCCGCATCGGCCATGATGGTCTCAGGACGGGTGGTAGCAACCACGATGTACTTGTCGGTAGGATTGCCCTGGCCGTCTGAGATGAAATATCTCATGTGGTAGAACTTGCTGGCTGTGTCGCGGTGGATCACCTCGTCATCGCTGACTGCGGTAAGTCCCTCCGGATCCCAGTTGACCATGCGCACTCCCCTGTAGATCCAGCCTTTCTTGTAGAAATGCACGAAGGTATTGATCACAGCCTCGGAAAGGGCAGGTTCCATGGTGAAGCGCGTGCGGTCCCAATCACAGGAAGCACCGAGCTTGCGGAGCTGCCTGAGGATGATTCCTCCGTGCTCTTCCTTCCACTCCCATGCATACTTGAGGAACTCCTCGCGGGTGAGGTCTTCCTTCTTGATGCCCATTCCCTTGAGCTTTGCAACCACCTTGTTTTCGGTTGCGATGGAAGCATGGTCTGTACCAGGCACCCAGCAGGCATTTTTGCCGTCCATGCGTGCCTTTCTGATGAGGACATCATTGAGGGTGTTGTTGAGAACATGACCCATATGGAGGATACCGGTCACATTAGGTGGCGGGATTACAATGGTATATGGTTCCCTGTCGTCAGGCTCTGAGTGGAAGAACTTGTTGGCAAGCCAGTAGGCATACCACTTGTCTTCGGTCTCGGATGGATTGTACTTTGCTGAAAGTTCCATTATTTCGTTTTATTTTTGATTTGTTTCACACTTACACGCACGCACACGCGTATCGCGCAGGCACACGGAAATGCAAATATAGTAAATTTTCGTATATTTGCGGCCGAAAACCCGTATAATCACTCTTCAGAATATGGCAGAACAGAAAGAAATGAAGATCGAGGTCAATCCTGAAATCGCAAAGGGATCCTACAGCAACCTCGCAATCATCAGTCATTCCAACAGCGAGTTCATAATCGACTTCGCAGTCAACCTCCCAGGCCTTCAGGGACCTAATGTGACCAATAGGATCATCATGACCCCGGAACACGCCAAGAGGCTCTTCCTCGCCCTCCAGGACAATGTGAAGAAATACGAAGCCAACTTCGGCGCCATAGAGCTTCCGGGAATGAATTTCCCTATGGGAGGCAACAGGTCCTAAGTAATGACGCTCGAAGATAAGCTATTAAAAATCAAGGCTTTCGCCCTTGATATTGACGGAGTCATAACCGATGGCTCCGTACTTGTTTCAGACAATGGCAGCCCACTGCGCAACTTCAACGAAAAGGACGGGTTCGCGCTCAGGATGGCCGCCACCCACGACTACCCTCTCGCAGTCATTACGGGCGGCTCCCTCGGAGTTGTAAAGCACCGCATGACACAGTACGGAGTCAAGGAAGAAGATGTCTACATGCACGCAACCAACAAGATCGAACAGTTCGCCGACTTCTGCAAGAAATACGGACTGGAAGCCGAGGAGGTCATGTACATGGGAGACGACATTCCGGACCTCGCCGTCATAATCGCGGCAGGCGTCGGTGTCGCTCCGGCGGATGCCTGTCCGGAAGTGCTGGAAGCAGCCGATTTTGTAACCCCGTGCGCAGGTGGACGCGGAGTCGTCAGAATGGCCATCGAGAAGGTCATGAAGATCCAGGGTAAATGGGTCTTCAATGTGGAGAAATACAGCGGAATGTTCTAAAATATGGAACTTGCAGGAAAGAAGATCATCCTCGCGAGCGGCTCGCCTAGAAGACGCGAGTTGCTTGCAACCCTAGGCGTTGATTTTGAGGTAGATACGCGCAACAACTTCGAGGAAAGGTTTGACGCCTCAATTCCCCATCGGGAAATCTCTTCAGTCCTATCCGAAGGCAAGTCCCACGGCTTCCACAGGCCGCTGGAAAAGGATGAGATACTCATCACTTCCGACACACTCGTGCTTTGCGGCGATGAGGTGATGGGCAAGCCGAAGGATCGGGAAGATGCCATCCGTATGATACGCCATCTTTGCGGCACCGAGGGCAATTGGCACGAAGTGATCACCGCCGTGACTGTACGCACCACAGACTTCTGCGAGACAGAAAAAGACATTGCGCGCGTCCATTTCAAACCCCTGACAGACGCTGAAATCGAATATTACGTCGACACATTCAAGCCTTATGACAAGGCAGGTGCATACGGCATCCAGGAATGGATCGGCTACATCGGAATCGACCGCATAGACGGTTCATTCTACACGATAATGGGCTTCCCCGTCCATCTGGTCTATGACTTTCTGAAAAGAATAAGCCGTCCGTAAAGGACGGCTTATCCGTTTGCGGCACTGTTTGTTACCTATAGTGCCGTATGGTTTCCATCATTTCCTCGAGATATTGCCTGGAGTTGCTCAGGCGCGGGATTTTGACCTGACCGCCAAGCTTGCCTTTCTTCACTCGAAGCCATTCTTCGAAGCAGCCTCTCGGAGACTGTATAAGTTCAAGCCTGTCCAGGAAGATATCCTTGTAGCGCTTAGCCTCATAGTCCGAATTCACCGACTGGAGATTCTTGTCCAGGAGTTCGGCGAAGGCATTCACATCCTTCGGCGACTTCGCGAATTCTATTATCCATGTATGATGAGCCTTCTTGCCGTCCTTCGCAAAGGTCGGAGCCGCTGTGTATTCGGCAACCTGACAATTCATTTCAGCACAGGTCCGGCTCAGAGCTTCATCGGCATTGGAAACCATAAGCTCTTCTCCGAATGCGTTGATGAATGCCTTAGTCCTTCCGGTGATGACGAACTTGAAAGGATCTTTCTGTGTGAACTTGACAGTGTCCCCGATGATGTAGCGCCACAGGCCCGGCGTGGAAATGACCATTGCGTAGTTCACGCCCAGTTCGATGTCGCGCAGCGGGATGGCCTTCATCTTGTTGTTGCTTTCGTCGTACTCGCTCATCGGGATGAACTCGTAGTAGATCTTGTTGTCTACTATCAGCTGGAGAGACTGGTCATACCAGGAGGATTGTATGCCGAAGAAGCCCTCCGAAGCGTTGTAGGTCTCCAGGTAATGCATCTTTTCCGAAGGAATCAGCTTCTTGTAACGTTCACGATATGGTCCGAACGCTATTCCACCATGGAAAAAGACCTCGAGATTAGGCCAGACTTCGGTAATATCCTTTGCCCCTTTCTTCTCGAGAACCTTCTCCAGAACTCCCAGCATCCACGACGGGACACCGGAAATCGAGGTGATGTTTTTATCGTCCATGACAGCGTCGGTGAGAGCATCAAGTTTCGCCTCCCACTCTTGCATCAGGGCGATTTTCTTGTTCGGCACCCTCATCTTGTTGACCACCGGGCTGACATTCTTGATCAGAGTAGCAGACAGGTCGCCTGCCTTTATTCCCTTCGGGAACACCTCATCAGAGAACGAACCGCCCAGGATGAGCCCCTTGCCCATATTGTCAAGCATCGTGGCGTGAGGGTTTATCATAAGATAGATCACGACGCTGTCTGTGCCGCCACGCATATGAGTGTAGCGCAAAGCGTCATTCGTGATCGGGATATACTTGGACTTGTCACTGGTGGTTCCGGATGATTTGGCGAACCATTTGCAGAGACCCGGCCAAAGAATATCCTCTTCGCCGTAAAGCATGCGCTCAATCCAAGGCTTGAGCTGGTCGTAGGTAGAGAGTGGAACGAGTCTTCTGAACGCATCCTCCTGCTGTCTTCTTTTTCCCTGACCCAGAATGAGGTCAAAGTAGTGCTGCTCACCGAACTCGGTGTTCTTGGCCTTGTTCAGGAGCCAGCGGAACTGGGCGTGCTGCAGCTCTTTGGTTTTGTAGGAATAACGGAGAATCTCGTCCTGACGACGCTTGAACACAAGGTCGTTGGCAATTTCTGTAATTACTTTCATTTCTGTCTGGCAGCCTCAAGAGCCTGTCGGATGTCGGCAAGAATATCTGCCGGATCCTCAAGACCTATGCTGAGGCGGATTAGTTCTGGCGCTACGCCGGCCTCACGAAGCTGTTCGTCGCTCATCTGGCGATGGGTGTGGGATGCTGGGTGAAGCATACAGGTGTAACAGTCAGCTACATGTGTTTCTATGGTAATAAGTTTGAGTTTGTCCATGAATACGCTGGTAAATTCGCGGACATTTACCCCTTTTGGAGCCTTGAGACCGAAGCACATAACGCCGCAGCTTCCGTCCGGAAGGTATTTCTGCTGCAGTGCGTGATCCGGTGAGGATTCCAGTTCCGGATAGTTTACCCACGCCACATCAGGGCTGGATTCCAGCTGTCTTGCCACCTCGAGGGCGCTTGAACAGTGACGGGGCATCCTGACATGAAGGGTCTGAAGCCCAAGTCCCAGGTAGAATGCGTTCTGAGGCGACTGGATACAGCCGAGGTCACGCATAAGCGTAGTCGTGGCTTTTGTGATATATGCAAGCTTGCCGAAACTCTTGGTAAAGATGGTGCCATGGTACGACTCGTCCGGTGTGGTGAGACCGGGGAATTTGTCGGAATGTGCATCCCAGTCGAAGTTGCCGCTGTCGACAATCGCACCGCCCACATGAACACCCTGGCCATCCATATATTTTGTAGTGGAGTGCGTCACAATATCTGCGCCCCACTCGAAAGGCCTGCAATTCACAGGGGTCGGGAAGGTATTGTCAACGATGAGCGGAACACCGTGGTCATGAGCAAGCCTGGCAAACTTTTCAATGTCGAGCACCATGACGCCAGGATTCGAAAGCACCTCGCCGAAAACGAGCTTGGTGTTTGGCCTGAAGGCCTTCTCAATCTCCTCTGCCGGAGCATTCTGATCAACGAAAGTCACCTCGATGCCCATCTTCTTGAACGTGGTACCCAGAAGATTGAAAGTGCCTCCATAGATGCTGGTTGCGCTGACAATATGTCCGCCCGCCTCGCAGATATTGAAGCATGCGAAGAAATTCGCCGCCTGACCGGATGAAGTGAGCATAGCTGCCACTCCCCCTTCAAGCGCCGCAATGCGCGCTGCAACCATGTCATTGGTCGGATTCTGCAGCCTGGTATAAAAATAGCCGGACTCCTCCAGATCGAAGAGTCGGGCCATCTGCTCGCTGTTTTCATATTTGAAAGTCGTACTCTGTATGATAGGTATCTGGCGAGGCTGTCCCTTACCGGAGGCATAGCCCGCATGAACGCACAGAGTACCGACCGAATTTTTCTTTGTCATATTCATTTATTTATATCAATGATTCGTTAAAAATTTAACAATTATATAGTTTTCAATTACTTACATATACAATAGCCCGTTTCCGGGTAGCTTTACAGCACCCCGCGGACGGCATAGAAC
>JAKSJK010000001.1 GCA_024398095.1 Bacteroidales bacterium | reverse complement strand
GGACCTGGAAGCGCTTGCCTGCGCCGTTCACGCCTTCGTGCCTGTATTTGGTGTTGCCGTACCTGTCGGTGAAAGTGTCAAAGATGCAGCCTACGACCTGGTAGAGTGTGTCCCTGCACCAGTTGTCGTCCACGAGGGACTCCAGATAGTTCCATGCACCGTTGCCGCTGTTGAAGCCGTCTCGCAGCTGGGCGCCTATATTGGAGTAATAGAATACCTGTCTGTTGGCCGCCTCGCTGACGGTGCGGTCTGAGGAACCGATCATGTGGCCGCGGGTATAGTCCTGGTACTTGTACGACTGGTCGCAGCCTATCGCAGGGTCCTTCTGCCATGCCTCGCTGCGGCGGGTGCTGCCCTTGAAGCACTTGTGCATTGGCGCGGCCACCCACACGGGATGCCTCATCGACTTGGAGTAGCAGGCCGAGAAATTGCGTCCCGGTGCGTCTGTGCGCATGGTCCAGGAGTAGTAGAGGTCTTTGTCGGAGTCTTCGATCCCGTTAGCGTCTGCGTCCTTCTGTGCAGGCAGCTCGAACCACGCCGGGCAGTTGACCGGCTGCTGTGACACCGGCGCTGCAGCCTGCTCCTGAACAGGCTCTTCTTCCTGCCCGTCTCCGCCAATCAGATAATATGCCCCGTAGGCAACGGCCAGCAGCACGATTCCGGCAATGGATTGTATCGTCTTCTTTTTCATGTCCTATAATCCCCAGTCAGAGGCGTTGAAAGTTGATTTCGGTGCGTTCGGAACGTTAGGGAAGTAGGTGAAGCCGGTAAGCTTTTCCAGATCTGCGATGGACATGAGTTCCTTGCTGCTCACCCTCTGGCCCTTGAGGTCATTGGTGTGGGTGCGGACGAAAGCCACGCACTGGAGCTCAGAGGCGCTGCAGTCCTTGACGGACTTTCCGGTGTTGCCCTTCTTGGTACGGAGCAGTGCATAGTAGAACATGGTCGGGCAGCTTACGTCGCTGCGGCCTCCGAAGGTGATCTTCTTAGGTTTAGCTGTCTTGCCGTAGCCGTCGGTGAATTCCTTGAAATAGCAGCCGAGGGTTTCGTAGAGGGTGTCGGCAGGTACGAGGTCATCCACGAAGTCCTCCAGGGTGTTCCATCCACCTCCTCCGGTGTTGAATCCGTCGCTCAGCTGAGGGGCGATGTTGGTGTAGTAGAAGACCTGGCGGTTGGTGGCGGCAGAACAGGTACGTTCCGCCGAACCGAGCATATGTCCCTTGTTGCATCCTCCGCCTGTAGATTTGGAGTTGTACTGGTACTGGGCCGGGATGTTCGGGTCGACTCCGTAGGCGTCGGTACGTCCGGAGCTGCCTGTGAACATGGCATGACGCGGTGCAGAAACCCACATTGGGCATACGTGGTCGATGCTGTAGCAGACAGTGTAGTTGCGGGCTGTCAGGCCGCCGGCTGCCTTTTCCTTGCCTGCGCAGATATGCGTTGAATAATATAAGGTATTGTCACTGTCGTCTATTCCGTCGTGGTTGGCATCGTTGATGACAGGCATCTCGAACCACTTGCCATACCCGTTGCTGCCGGTGCCGGGTTCAGGTGTCTCCGGGTCAGGATCAGGATCCGGGTCAGGTCCGATCTGCTCCCCGTGAGCCGTGGTCTTGGCTGTGAAGCTTACTTCGTCGGAGTCATAGAACCCGTCGCTTCCGCTGATGGCCTGCACAGTGATGGTGTAGCTGGTCTCAGGCTGAAGTCCGAGGGCTTCGTAGGTGGCTGTCCTGGCTATCTGGCGCTTGCCTCCGTTGAATACGACTTCGTAATGGCTGGCATTGGCCACGTCGTCCCACGCGAATACGAGGGAACTCTCGTCGGCTGCGATGCAGCGTATCTCGCTCATCTTCAGATGGGCATATTCAGGCTTCGGTTTGGGCTGTTTCTCGCAGGATGCCAGTACTAGCATGGCGAGAGAAAGCATGGTTATAAGTTTCTTCATGAAGCGGTCATTGCAATAAGTACCAAAGTTACAACTTAGTTGTAAAGAAACAAAGTGATAGACACAAAAAAAGAGTCACCTTTGCGGGTGACTCCTTTTTTATCGTATCTTGCTGCCTTCGCAGCGTGAATACTAGAGCTGAGGACCAGCGGCAACGAGAGCCTTGCCAGCCTCGTTGGTGGTGTACTTCGCGAAGTTCTTGTTGAAACGTGCAGCGAGATCCTTTGCCTTCTCCTCCCAGATTGCTGGATCTGCGTAGGTGTCGCGAGGGTCGAGGATAGCTGGGTTCACGTTAGGAAGTGCGGTAGGAACCTCGAAGTTGAACATAGGGATCATCTTGGTCTCTGCCTTGAGGATTGAACCGTCGAGGATAGCGTCGATGATACCACGGGTATCAGGAATGCTGATACGCTTGCCAGTACCGTTCCAACCGGTGTTTACAAGATATGCCTTTGCACCGTTAGCTTCCATCTTCTTGACAAGCTCCTGAGCGTACTTGGTTGGGTGAAGCTCGAGGAATGCCTGGCCGAAGCAAGCTGAGAAGGTAGGGGTAGGCTCGGTGATACCGCGCTCAGTACCTGCAAGCTTAGCGGTGAAGCCAGAGAGGAAGTAGTACTGGGTCTGCTCAGGGGTGAGGATAGACACTGGAGGGAGAACTCCGAATGCGTCAGCTGAGAGGAAGATCACATTCTTTGCAGCAGGTGCTGAAGAACCTGGCTGGATGTTGTTGATGTGATTGATCGGGTAAGAAACGCGGGTGTTCTCGGTAACGCTCTTGTCGTTGAAGTCGATCTTGCCGTCCTCTGCTACGGTTACGTTCTCGAGGAGAGCGTTGCGCTTGATGGCGCCGTAGATGTCTGGCTCGTGCTCCTTTGAAAGGCCGATGACCTTAGCGTAGCAGCCGCCCTCGAAGTTGAAGACGCCGTTGTCGTCCCAGCCGTGCTCGTCGTCACCGATGAGGCGGCGCTTAGGGTCGGTAGAAAGGGTGGTCTTGCCTGTGCCTGAGAGGCCGAAGAAGATGGCGGTGTTCTCACCGTTCATGTCGCAGTTTGCAGAGCAGTGCATAGAAGCGATGCCCTGGAGTGGAAGGTAGTAGTTCATCATTGAGAACATACCCTTCTTCATCTCACCGCCGTACCAGGTGTTGATGATAACCTGCTCGCGTGAGGTAACATTGAATGCAACGCAGGTCTCAGAGTTGAGGCCGAGTTCTTTGTAGTTCTCAACCTTAGCCTTTGAAGCGTTGTAGATTACGAAGTTAGGCTCGAAAGAAGCAAGCTCCTCCTCGGTAGGCTGGATGAACATGTTCTTTACGAAGTGTGCCTGCCATGCAACCTCGACGATGAAGCGGACAGCCATGCGGGTGTCCTTGTTTGCGCCGCAGAATGCGTCGACAACGTAGAGGTTCTTGTTGCAGAGCTCTTTCTTTGCGATATCCTTAACGGTTGCCCAAACCTCTTCTGACATAGGGTGGTTATCGTTCTTGTAGCCCTCGGTAGTCCACCAAACGGTGTCCTTTGAGGTCTCGTCCATAACGATGTACTTGTCTTTAGGAGAACGGCCAGTGTAGATACCAGTCATAACGTTTACTGCGTTGAGCTCGGTGTTCTTACCTACCTCGAAGCCCTCGAGGCCAGCCTTTGTCTCCTCTGCGAACAGGAATTCGTAGGAAGGGTTGTGTGCAATCACGGTTGAACCGGTGATGCCGTACTGGGTCAAATCAAGATTTGCCATAATTGTTTCTTTAAAAATATTTTGTGTTAAACATTAACCTTCAATGCGCCGCAAATTTACTAAAATTTTTGTTTTAATGTACGGCGCCCTCAATAATTTATAATTATTTTTGCAGCTGGATAGAGAATCTATGGAAGCAAGGATGCAAGAGGCCCTTGAGGTCTTGAAGAAATACTGGGGGTACGACTCCTTCAGACTGCAGCAGGAGGCCATCGTGAAGGCCGCCCTGCAGGGGAAGGATGTGCTCGCCATGCTTCCTACCGGAGGCGGAAAATCCGTATGTTTCCAGGTGCCGGCCATGATGGCTCCGGAAGGCAGTACCGCCCTCGTGGTGACCCCTCTGATCTCCCTGATGAAGGACCAGGTCCAGAACCTCGCAGCCCGCGGAATCAAGGCTCTGGCGATCCACACCGGCATGACTCACAGGGAGGTGGATACGGCTTTGAACAATGCCGCTTACGGCGACTTTTCCTTCCTCTATGTCTCGCCTGAACGCCTCGGTACCCGTCTTTTTCAGGGCTATCTCAATGTCTTGAATATCAGCTATATAGTTGTCGACGAGGCTCACTGTATCTCGCAGTGGGGCTACGATTTCAGACCGGATTACCTGAATATAGGAAAGCTGCGCAAACTGGTCGACGCACCGGTGATTGCGCTGACTGCGACGGCGACTCCGGATGTGGCCCGCGACATCATGGAAAGGCTTGCACAGCCGCGTTTCGCTGCCATGGAAATGGCCGGACGCCCGATTGAAGACAGACCCGGCGAACACTATGGATTCACTTTGATAAAGTCCGGTTTCGAGCGCCCGAATCTCAGCTACATCGCCCGTGAGAAATCCGACAAGCTGGGGGAGATGCTGAACATCTGCAACTCCGTCCCGGGCACCGGAATCGTCTATGTCCGAAGCCGCAAAAAGACAGAGGAACTGGCCGCGTTCCTGCAGTCCCAGGGTGTGAGTGCCTCCTTTTACCATGCTGGGCTGTCCTCGTCTCTGAGGGCTCTGCGCCAGGAGGAGTGGAAGCAGGACAAGGTGCGCGTGATGTGCTGCACAAACGCCTTCGGAATGGGCATCGACAAGCCTGACGTGCGTTTTGTCATCCACTATGACCTGCCGGAGAGTCCGGAGGCCTATTTCCAGGAGGCTGGCCGTGCAGGACGAGACGGAAAACGCTCTTACGCAGTGCTCCTGTGGGGTTCTGACGACCTCAAGAGGCTCAAGCAGATCGAACGCACTTCTTTCCCTTCCCTGGAGTTCATGGAAGATGTCTACCACAAGGTCCACCGCTTCTTCGACATACCTTACGACACCGGTGAGGGACGCTCTCTGAAATTCGATATAGGCGCCTTCTGCCATGCCTTCAAGATGCAGATGTCTTCGGTTTTCTACGCCATCCGCTACCTTGAGAGGGAAGGGCACTGGACATATACGGAGGACGTCGACATACCGACCCGCGTGCAGTTCGCCGTCAGCCGCCAGGGCCTTTACGAAGTCCGTTTCGACGACGAAGACATGCATCCGGTACTGGAGTGCCTCATGCGCCGCTACACGGGCATATTCTCCTATCCTGTGGCCATCGAGGAGGACTTTGTCGCTGCTTCTTGCGGCATCACCGAGGGCCGTCTCAGGCAGGTGCTCTACCTGCTTTCGGTCAACCATGTGATCAGGTACATCCCGGCTGACAATTCGGACGTCATCACCTTGAACCACAACCGCTGGCAGCCTGGAAACGTCAAGCTCAGCCCGGACCGCTACAAACACCTCCAGGACTCTTTCCACAGCCGTCTGGAGACCATGCTCGACTATGTTCAGCAAGACTCAGAATGCCGTTCCCGCTATCTCCTGCGCTATTTCGGACAGGAAGAATCCGAGGATTGCGGCACCTGCGATGTCTGCAGGGCAAAGCGCCAGCTGAAGTGATATGGCAGCCCGGGAAAGGACATATATCGCGATTGACCTCAAGTCTTTCTACGCTTCCGTCGAATGTGTTGCACGCGGCCTGGATCCTCTGACCACGAATCTGGTCGTGGCGGACCCGAGCCGTACCGAGAAGACCATCTGTCTGGCCGTCTCGCCATCCCTGAAGTCCTACGGCATCTCCGGCCGCGCCCGTCTCTTCGAGGTAGTGCAGCGTGTGAAGGAGATCAACAACACCCGCCGATGGAACTGCCGTTCCGAACTGAAGACGGGAATCTACGACAATCCGCGCATAGTTTCGGATCCGTCGCTGGCCCTTGACTACATAGTCGCGCCTCCCCGTATGGCCGAATATATGAAGGTCAGCTCGCGCGTGTATGAGACCTATCTTAAATATATAGCGGCCGAGGATATTCACGTGTACTCGATCGACGAGGTGTTCATGGACGTCACAGACTATCTGGGAACCTACGGCTGCACAGCCCACGAACTGGCAATACGCATGATACGGGACGTGCTGTCCGTTACCGGCATCACCGCTACAGCTGGCATAGGACCGAATATGTACCTGGCCAAGATCGCGATGGATATCGAGGCCAAGCACAGTCCCGCCGACAGGGACGGTGTGCGCATCGCCGAACTCGACGAGATGTCCTACCGCCGGAAATACTGGGAGCATACGCCTCTGACCGACTTCTGGCGTGTAGGACGCGGTATCGCCGCCAAGCTGCAGGCCCATGGGATGAACACCCTTGGGGATGTCGCCAGGGTTTCGGTGCTCAATGACGAGATTCTGTACAAACTTTTCGGGGTGAATGCCGAACTGCTGATCGACCATGCCTGGGGTTGGGAGCCGTGCACCATCAGCCAGATAAAGGCCTACAAGCCTTCCAGCCACAGTGTTTCGGTTGGGCAGGTGCTTTCCGAGGCCTATACTTTCGAGAAGGCACGCGTGGTGGCCCGGGAGATGGCGGACAGCGTGGCCCTGGACCTGCTGGACAAGGGATTGGTCTGCCAGCAGATGGTGCTGACAGTCTGCTACGACAATGCCAGCCTGACTCCCGGATATCAGGGAGAGGTGGCGCTGGACTACTACGGACGCAAGGTCCCGAAGCCGGTGCATGCGTCCAGGAACCTGCTGCGCTTTTCTTCCTCCTCCAAGGAGATCATGGATGCCGTGGACGGGATTTTCAGGAGCATCGTGGATCCGTCGCTGATGGTCAGAAGACTTTATGTCGTGGCCAACAATACTGTGCCGGAAGGGGCTCCGGAGACTCTCCAGCTCAGTCTTTTCGATGAGCATCCCCAGCAGGATGAGAAGGAACGCAAGCGTCAGGAGGCCATCCTTGCGATCAAGAAGAAGTTCGGCAAGAACGCTATTCTCAAGGGCCTCAATTTCGAGGAGGGGGCTACACAGATAGACCGCAATTCCCAGGTGGGAGGACACAAGGCATAGGATTATGGGCAGATACGACGACATAATCAACATGGAGCATCACACTTCCCTGAGGCATCCCAGGATGTCTCCGATGGACCGTGCCGCCCAGTTCGCTCCCTTCGCGGCCCTTACCGGCTACGAGGAGGTGATCGCGGAGAGCGGACGCCTGACCGATGCCCGCGAGGACCTGGACGAGATGCAGATGGCCCATCTGAACGAGGTGATGGGGGAGATACTGGAACGTCTTCTTGAACGCCCGGAAGTGGAAATCGTCCGCTTTGAGGCTGACAGCCGCAAGCAGGGAGGACGTTATGTCTCCCTGAACGGCCGCGTCCGGAATGTGGATCTCGACAGCATAGTGCTCACTGATGACAGAAGGATCCCGCTGGCAGACATCTGCGATCTGCGCTTGCAATAAGTGTTTTTTTGCTATATCTCTTGCGTCAAATTCAATTGTATACAATCTGTGGAACAGAACTTCAAATGTGAGAACTGCCCGCTGAGGGCAAACTATGACAAGAACCCTAAGTCATTCATGGGTAAATTCTTGCCCTGGCAGTTCCGGCTCAGATGGCGTCGTGTACTTCTCTTACGATGGAGGAAGCTGTTCAGTTGAAGATATTACTTGCCAAAGTTCTCGGTACCGATAGGCGTTAAACGCTTTTTGCGATAGCCGTTATTGGTTGAGATGAGTTGAATCATGGCTGTGACTGAGCGAAGCATATCCCTATGCAAAGCGAAGCTCAGTAACAGCCATGATTCTGACGATTGCCGCAAACGGAATTCCTTTTCGCAAAGTGCCTCTGCAAATCACGGGGGCGCTTGCCGTTATTATGACAAACACGAGCCGGGACGCTTGCATAAGATCGAAATGCCCCACCTTTGCACCGTCGGAAGGGAAGTCCCGGACAACCCTCGGCAGAAAGTAAAAGCAAAACTTAAAAACAAAGCATTATGAAAGCACTCCTCATCATCACTGCGGTTCTCGTACTCGCAATCATCCTTAGAGCAGTCGAACTTCTCAGCAAACGTCAGACCATCAAGAGTGTTGGCGGCAAGGCCAACAAGAATTCCAAAGAGATCGCAAGAATCGATCTCAATAATCCAGAGGATGTAAAGGCTGCGGTCGAGGCCTACAAGGACCTCATGGACTAACTTCGGCTCGGACTCTTTTCTTAAAAGCACACAGCTTTTATAATATATAGTTTTGTTCGCCGGCCCCGGCTCGTCACAGTGACAGGTTGGGGCCATTTTCAAACAGCCCGGTAACTGTTACTATAAGACAAAACGATAGCAACTATAATAAATAATCGTTGCTGACAATTACAACGTGCCTTGAAAGTACCTATCTTTGCGTCGTCAAAATATCCAAGATATGGAACTCAGACAGCTAAAATACTTCGTTAAAACTGCAGAGAAACTCAATTTCTCGGAAGCGGCACGCAGTCTCTATGTGACTCAGAGCACTCTCTCCCAGCAGATCCGGAATCTGGAAGATGAACTCGGGACCGTGCTTTTCCAGCGTGACTCGCACTCTGTCTGTCTCACGGAAAACGGCAGCCGGCTGCTTCCTCTGGCTCGTCAGACTCTGCTGGATGCTGCTTCATGCTCAGAGCAGATCCGCGACTTGCAGCAAATGCTCAGTGGGGAATTGAGCATCGGCGTCACATACTCTTTCAGCCCGATTCTGGCGGAGGCAGTGAAAAATTTCATGAAGGAATACCCGGGCGTGAAACTGAATGTCAGCTACAAGACGATGGAAGAGTTGATGGACCTGTTGAGGAAGCGTCAGGTGGACCTTGTGCTTGCTTTCAAGCCGAATACCCCATACGAGGAAATTGAGTCACATGGCTTGTTCGAAGACCATCTTTCCGTAATAATGAGGAACGACCATCCTCTGGCTGACAAGAAACTCATTGAACTGCCGGAACTTGCCGGCCAGAGACTGGCAATGCCTGCAAAGGGACTGCAGGCGCGCGGGACCTTCGAGAAGTATATTGATGCGGAAAACTCAGGTCTGAATGTATGTCTTGAAATCAATGAGGCCAACATACTTCTCGATCTGGTTGAAAACAGCAGCATGCTGACCATCCTCTCCGAAGCGACCATATACGGAAGAAACCACCTGAAGGCTATCCCGCTGGATCTCCCGGACAATCAGATGCAGGGCTGTGTACATGTCTTGAAAAAGTCCTATCAAAAACGGAGCGCAGAAGCTTTCATACGCATGCTGCGCGATACAATCACTGTTCGAAAATTTTCCGAACACTGGGTTTAACTAACTGAAAATCATGCAATTCTGGAATAATTTGTTCGAAGGCGTTTCTGGCGCCTGGAGCGGAGGCATTGCCCACTCCATAATCATACTTGCACTTGTAATCGCCTTTGGAAAGCTGCTCGGCAGGTATAAGGTGGCCGGCATTTCATTGGGTGTCACCTGGGTTCTTTTTGTGGGAATTCTCTTCAGCCATTTCGGCATGACTCTGGACGGAAACCTGCTTCATTTCATGAAGGAATTCGGCCTGATCCTCTTTGTCTACAGCATAGGCATGCAGGTCGGTCCGGGCTTCTTTTCCAGTTTCCGTTCAGGCGGACTCAAGCTCAACCTGCTGGCAGTGTTCATCTGTATTGCCGGAGCCGCTACAGCGATTGCACTCCATTTCCTGACTGGAACTCCGGTAACCACCATGACCGGCATCATGTCAGGTGCCGTTACAAACACGCCTGGACTCGGTGCCGCCCAGGCAGCCTATGCCGACAGTTTCGGGACGAACGCTCCTGACATTGCCCTTGGGTATGCCGTGGCCTATCCTCTTGGCGTAATTGGTGCGATTCTGAGTTTTATACTCATCAAGCAGTGTTTCTATCGCAAGGGGAATCAGGTACTTCCGGAGAAGGCTGTTGCCATCGCTCCGGTCGACCTCAAGGCTGAAGAGGACGAGGCCAGAAAGATGATCCTCAGCAAGCATGAGGAGGCCATAGATACGAAGTTCATTTCCCGCCGTTTCATCATCAGCAAACGCAAATTGAACGGCATGGAAGTCGGAAAGCTGGATTTCGAAGAGAAACTCGGTGCATCGATTACCAGGATACGCCGCTCAGGACTTGAATTCAAGGCAGCTCCACACTTCCGTCTCCAGTACGGCGACCTTGTGACCGTTGTCGGTACCAAGGAATCCGTTACCGGAGTGGAGCAGATTTTGGGAAACTCGATCAAGCGTCTTGATGAGCCGAACATTATCCCGATTTTCATCGGAATCGCGCTGGGCGTGCTTCTGGGCAGCATTCCAATCTCTTTCCCAGGTATCCCGCAACCGGTTAAGCTGGGACTCGCTGGCGGTCCGTTGATTGTGAGCATATTGCTCAGTTGTTTCGGCCCGAAGCTGAAGGTTGTGACCTACGCAACCGCCAGTGCCAACTTTATGCTGCGCGAGGTCGGAATCTGTCTGTTTCTGGCATGTGTGGGCCTGGAGGCTGGTAGCGGATTCGTGGATACCATCGTGAACAAGGGCGGTCTCGCATGGGTTGGCTATGGAGCACTCATCACATTGATTCCGCTGATGCTGGCCGGCATAATCGGCCGTTTCGGAATGAAACTGGACTATCTCAGCCTGATCGGTGTCCTGTCCGGTGCCAGCACAAATCCGCCTGCCCTCGCTTTCGCAAATGAGCAGGACAAGAATAGCGACAAGGCTGCTGTCAGCTACGCGACCGTCTATCCTCTGACAATGTTTCTCAGAGTCCTGATCGCCCAGCTGATCATTCTCTTCATGTGTTAGCCGTGGTGGCGGTGTTCCGGCTTGCAGGCAGTTGTCAACGCCGCGCCCGTCACTCGCTTCGCTCGTGCCACCCCAATGCCGCATCAGCGGCACGGCGGTGGCCGTGTATTTGGGGCCCGACCCCAAATACGTGAGGCCAAGGAGCCGAGGGTGAATTGGCGCAGCCAAGAGGGACGGATGTCCCTTACAACAAAATTCCAATGGCGGCTTATGCCAATCTGCCTGTCGCGCCTTGCCGCCAACCACTCTTCGTTGCTGCGGGAGAAAATGGTCCGTCTGCACTGCAAAAAGCGCAGTCAAATAGTGCAGCAGATAGGCTACCTGCACCACTGATCAAGCCATGCGAAATACTCGCGATGCCAGTAGAGCGCGTTCTGAGGCTTGAGGATCCAGTGGTTCTCGTCAGGGAAGATCACCATCTTGGAAGGAACTCCCATCATCTGGGCGCAATTGAAAGCAGCCATGCCCTGCTCGTAAGGGATGCGGAAATCCATGGCGCCGTGGATGCAGAGGATAGGAGTGTGCCAATTCTGCACGAAAAGGTGAGGGGAGTGCGCGTAGTGATACTGCGCCTTAGGCTCTTTGCTCCAAGGAGAACCGCTCAGATAGCCCTTGCCGAGACCGCCGTTGTCAAACTCAGGGAACCACATCTCCTCTGTGCTGTAATACATCTGCTCCTCGTTGAAAATGCCCGCATGGGCGATGAAGCAGTCAAAGAGGTCATCCTCGTTGTGACCTGCGAGGAAATAGACAGAATATCCGCCGTAAGAAGCGCCGGTAGCTGCCATCTTGCCCACATAAGGCTCAGCCTTGAGAGCGCGTGCGGCAGACTTGTAATCCTCGATATTGAGACCGGCGTAATCGCCGGAAATCTGCTCTGTCCACTCCTGACCGAAAGCGGTGGTGCCGCGGCGGTTAGGAAGCACGACCACATAGCCCTGCTCCGCCATGAGGCGGTAGCACCAGCGGTAGCTCCAGCTCTGGCTGATAGTGCCCTGAGGGCCGCCGAGACAGATAGTGATGCCAGGATAAGTCTTGGAAGGATCGAACTGAGGAGGGTAGATCACCCATGTGAGCATATCCTTGCCATCTACGGTCTTGATCTGACGGGCCTCCATGCGAGGCTCCTCGATCTGATCGAAGATATGCCCGTTCTCATCTGTAATGAACTCGAGGCTCTTGTCAGAAAGATTGACCTTAGCCAGCTCGGCTGGACGCATCATGCTCTGGGCGGTAGCGTAGACAGTCTCGCCGTCGACATGGAACGGAGTGCCGTAGTCATGCCAGTCATCCTCTGCAGTCATGCGCACGATATTCCAGAACGGCTTCTCCTCAGGGGAATCGTCGCCTGCGCAGCGGTCATCGTCGACCACGACATATTCAGCCTTGTAGATAGCCTGGAGACCTTCCGTGAGGGCATTGAACCAGATATTGCCGTCGGCAGCGAAACATGGACCGGCCACGTTGTACTTGAAGTCTCCGCTGGCATTCTCGATGCTGCCAACGCTCACGCCGTCCTCGTTGAACCATACGCGTGCGGTCTTGAGCGTCTGCTGGTCAGCCTCGTAGCCGTCGCGGGCCATGGATACCCATGCGATGAAGCTGCCGTCAGGAGACCAGATAGGGTCGGTATCGTAGCCGCCGCCGTTGGTAACCTGGACTGTCTTTCCGTCTGCGAGACTATAGATATATATGTCTGTGTTGGTCGAGAAGGCGTAATCCTTGCCGGTTTTGGTACGGCAGGAATAGGCGATATATTTGCCGTCAGGGCTCCAGCAGAGCTGCTCGATGCCGCTGAAAGGCTCGGTAGGGAGCTCGAAAGGACAGTCTGCTCCGAGCAGGTCGGTGCTGGATGCACGGGTTACACCCTTCTTTGCATTGAGAGAGAAATCAGCCACGTAGCTGTGAGGAATCTCGGTAACCCAGTGGTCCCAGTGGCGGTGCATCAGGCCTTCAGCTGTATAGGCCTCTGCCTTCGCAAGGTCCGGATAGACATCGGCCGGGGTGTTGACGCTGCCCTTTACTGTGCTGATATAGAGAATCTTGCTGAAATCCGGCGAGAGGCTGAATTCGGAAATTCCGCCCTCCACATCGCTCAGCTGCCTGCGTGAACAGAGCTTGCCGCCGCGGACCTTTGCGGTCCAGACCTGTCCCTTCTGGAGGAACACGATCTGCCTGTCGCTGATCCAGCGGGCATTGCTGAGGCTGGCGCCGTCCTTTGTCAGCTGCACCTTTCCGCTTCCGTCGAGGTTGCAAAGAAACAGCTGGCGGCAGGAACGGTTCTGCTTCACATCGGTGTAGCTCACTCCGTAGAGAATGCGCTGACCGTCAGGAGAGACCTGCGGGTCGCCGAGCCTGCCGAGGGCAAGCAGTGCTTCCGGAGTCATCTTTCCGTCGAGCTGGATCTGGGACGCAGGGATTGCCTTTGACGCGTCGTTCTTACTGGTACAAATCTTCAACATTGTGTAAAGTCCGAATGTCAGAATGAGGATGCAGACGATTTCTGCGATTCTTCTAGTCATATAGTTTTATAGCTTTTGAAATTTCGTTCTTGATTTCTTCCCGGAGTTCTGCAGGTTCGAGAATTTCGAGGCTGCTTCCGCGGGAGAGGAACTCCATCTTGAGATTCTCGTTCATATAGACATAGATCTCGAAAGTGACGGAGTTTTCGTCGGAAGAAATCACCTGCTGGGACTCGTGTATCGGCAGTCCCTGCAGATACTTGGCCTCCTTGGCCGTGGTCTTGAAAACAATCCTGCTGCGTTTCATACCCTTGTCGGGGAGATAGACTCCGAAGCAGCCTGCAAAGAGTTTGTCCACATCGAAAAGCAGCGGCATCTCGAAGCGTTCGATGCCCGGTTCCAGTTCCAGGATGCGGTCCAGCGCATAGACACGGATTTCCTGTTTCTCTTCGCAAAGCCCCACCAGATACCAGCGGCGGGCATTCTCTTTCAAGGCGTAGGGGTGGATGGTGTACTCCGAAGATTCCCTGCTGGAGTACTTCTGGTAGCGGATCCGGACCTTGACATTGTCCTGCATCGCACCGGTGAGGGCGAGCAGGTGGCTGCGTCCCTGGGGCACATTTTCAATGGCGATCCTGCCTTTGAGGGAGTCTTTCTTCAGCTCGTCCAGGTTGCTCAGTGCCATCGAATCCATCATCCAGCCGAAAGATGCGTCAGCGTCTCTGTCCTGCTGCTCGATGAAATAGGTGTTTCTGCCTCTGATGCAGCCGATGCGGATTCCGAAGCATTCTTCGATTGCAGCCCTGTGGTTGTTGAATGAACGGCGGGAATACTCTTCCTTCCAGCGGTTCTTCCACCTGGATTGTATCTCTTCCAGGGTCATACCGTGCTGCCCGGCCCTCGTGAGGGTCTGGACCAGCCAGAAATATTTTCCGAGAAGTTCTGTAACCATCTACATCAGAATATCTGCATTGGCGGCTGCCTGTTCCGCTTCGTATCCTTCGTCGTGCGGGAGGGCCTCACCGCGTTCGAAAGCGCCCTGGCCTGCGTTTACGGCAAGCCTGTCGCACCTCTCGTTCTCGGGATGCTCGTTGTGACCCTTGATCCAGAAGAACTGCACATCGTGCTTTTTCAATAGCGGAAGCAGCCTCATCCAGAGGTCTTTGTTAGCCTTTTTCTTGAAACCTTTCACCACCCAGCTCTGTAGCCATCCCTTGTTGATGGCATCCACGACATATTTCGAGTCGCTGGTCACATAGACGGTAGCCTTGTCCCACTTGATCTGCTCCAGACCGGTTATTACGGCCAGCAGTTCCATGCGGTTGTTGGTCGTGAGGATGAAGCCGCCGGAGAATTCTTTCTCGTAGCTGCCGCAGCGCATTACTATGCCGTAGCCGCCGGGGCCCGGGTTTCCACTCGAGGCTCCGTCAGTGTAAAGGTAGATGGGCGGTTTCTGTTCTGCCATTATTCTATGATACGGCCGTTCTTTGGCTTTATTTCATTGTCGCGCATCTGGATGGTCATCTTGCCGTCCTGGATGTCGTCGTAGCGCTCGCGGTTGTTGAAAATGTCGATGGCGGTGAAGATGGACGCCATCATCGATCGTGGGTCGGCAAGGTCGCGGCCTGCCATGTCGTAGGCTGTGCCGTGGTCAGGGGAGGTCCTGACTACAGGGAGGCCGGCGGTGTAGTTGACGCCCTGCTCGAATGCGAGAGCCTTGAAAGGAGCGAGACCCTGGTCGTGGTACATGGCGAGGACGGCATCGAACTTTGCGTAGTTGCCCAGGCCGAAGAAGCCGTCAGGGGAGTATGGACCGAAGGCGAGGATGCCTTCTTCGTTTGCCTTCTGGACTGCAGGCAGGATGATCTGCTGCTCCTCTTCGCCGAGGAGGCCGCCGTCACCGCAGTGAGGGTTGAGGCCGAGTACCGCGATCTTTGGAGAATCCACGCCGAAGTCCCTCTGGAGGGAGGCCTTCATGATGCGGAGCTTGCGGAGAATCTTGTCCTCGGTGATGTTCTTGGTCACATCCTTGAGGGAAATGTGTCCTGTTACAACTCCCACCTTGAGTTGGTCGCTGACCATGATCATGGCAACCTCATCCACACCGAATTCCTTTTCGAGGTACTCTGTGTGACCGGTGTAGCCGAAGCCTTCCTTGACCATGGCCCTCTTGTTGATAGGGGCGGTCACGAGTACGTCGATATCGCCGGCCTTGAGGTCTGCAACTGCGCGGCTGAGAGCGGTCATGGCTGACTTTGCAGACTCGCTTGTCGGCTGGCCCGGCTCTACGAATACATTGTCAGGCAGGCAGTTGACGATGTTCACGCGCTTCTGGTGCACATCCCTTGCGGAGGTGATCACGTTCGTGTTGATGTTTTCGATGTTGTGGATCTGCTTCTTGTAGAAGCCGAAGATCTTGGACGATCCGTAGATCACAGGGGTAAACATGTCCAGCACCCTTTCATCGGCGAGTGCCTTGATGATGACTTCGTATCCGATACCATTACCATCTCCCTGGGTAATGCCTACTATAAGTTTGTTTGCCATAGTCGTCTGTTTTACATTATTAACCTACAAATATAATAAATATTTGCGATAGACGGCTAATTGAGGCTTTGGCTAGCTGATCTTTGAGAAATCGCGTACGCTGTAGCGCTCCTTGCGCAGTTCCTGCACGAGAAGGGAATTCTGGGGCGCTGTGAGAGCCGGATCGCTGCTGAGAATCTTGTCTGCATAGGCCCTGGCCTCGTTCAGAAGCATGCCGTCGCGGGCTAGGGACGCAATCTGGAGGCTCACCGGAAGGCCGCTCTGCTGGGTGCCTTCGATGTCTCCGGGACCGCGCATCTTCATGTCTTCCTCGGCCAGTTCGAAGCCGTTTTCGGTCTGGCACATCAGTTCGATGCGGTGCTTTGACTCCTTGCTGAGTTTGTTGCCGGTCATCAGGATGCAGTAGGATTTCTCGCAGCCGCGGCCGACTCTTCCGCGCAACTGGTGAAGCTGGCTGAGACCGAATCTCTCGGCGCTTTCGATGACCATTACGGAGGCATTCGGAACGTCTACACCCACCTCGATCACCGTCGTGGCCACGAGAATGTTGGCGCGTCCTTCGGCGAAGGCGGTCATGTTGAAATTCTTCTCTTCGTTGCTCTGTTTTCCGTGTACGATGGCAACTTTATAGTCCGGGAGAGGGAAGGCGCGGACTATGTTTTCGAAGCCTTCCTCAAGGCTCTTGTAGTCCAGTTCCTCATTCTCGAAAATCAAAGGATATACGACGAAAACCTGGCGGCCGAGGCCGATCTGGCCGCGGATGAAGTTATTGAGTGCCAGGCGTTTGCTGTCGGTGGCATGCATGGTCTGCACAGGCTTTCTTCCCGGCGGCATCTCGTCTATGACAGACACGTCCAGGTCGCCGTACAGGGTCATGGCGAGGGTCCTCGGAATAGGTGTTGCGGTCATCACCAGCACATGCGGCGGAAGCATCACAGTGCCGTGTTCGGTCTGCACTGCCGCGCGGCTCTTGTTCCAGAGTTTCGAACGCTGTTCCACTCCGAACCGGTGCTGCTCGTCGATGAGGGCGAGACCCAGATTGTGGAAGATCACATTGTCTTCAAGAAGGGCGTGCGTACCTACTATTATGCCTATGCTGCCGTCTTCGAGTCCGGCGTGAATTGCGCGTCTTTCAGCAGTCCGGCTGCTGCCGGTCAGCAGGGCCGGCTGGACGCCCGTCCCGCGGAGATATTTCTGTATGTTCTTGAAGTGCTGCTGGGCGAGAACCTCGGTCGGGGCCATAATGCAGGCCTGGTAGCCGTTGCCCACCGCAATCAGTGCCGAAAGCACCGCCACCATGGTCTTGCCGCTGCCCACATCGCCCTGGAGCAGGCGGTTCATCTGATGGCCGCTCTTGAGGTCTTCGCGTATCTCCCGGATCACTCTTTTCTGCGCTCCGGTAAGCGGGAACGGCAGCTGCTCGTAGCACTTGTTGAAGGCTTCCCCGACCTTCGGCATAGGTATGCCCATGCTGCCGTGACTGCGGACATATCTCTGCTTGAGGAGCGACAGCTGCAGGTAGAAGAGTTCCTCGAACTTGAGGCGCCTGGTGGCTCTGACCAGTGCATCCTGGTTGGCAGGGAAGTGTATGTCTCTGATGGCCGTACGCAGGTCCACGAGGCCTTTTTCCCTGAGGATATATTCGGGCAGGGTCTCGTTGAGTTCCGGCATGCAGGCGGAGAGTGCGGCCGCCATCATCTTGTTCATGGCCTTGCCGGTTATGCCGCTGTTTTTCAGCTTGTCGGTGCTCGGGTAGACGCCTGTCAGACGCCCGCTGCCCTGGCTGACCGCCTTGTCCGGCGAATCAAACTCGGGGTGTACGAAATTATAGCTTCCGTTGAATTCCTGCGGCTTTCCGAAGAATATCCATTCAGTCCCGGGCTTGAGTTTCTCCCAGGTCCATTTCACGCCTTTGAAAAAGACCATTTCAACGGCTCCTGTGCCGTCTGAGACTATCACGCTCAGGCGTTTGCCAGCAAATACCGGCTTCCCGTTCTGCTCCGCCGGGCCTTTGCCTTTGAGCTCGGCCGTCTGCACCGTGGCCTTCAGCTGTATGGCTGCGTCGCTGCTGCGTATGTCACAGATGCGGCTGAGGCTGCTTCGGTCTATGTATCGGAACGGATAGGTACGCAGCAGCTGGCCGAAGGTGTTCACCCCCAGCTCACTGCTCAGCAGAGCCGCCCTCTTCGGACCGACTCCCGGCAGGTACTGTATCGCCGTATCCAGTTCTGACATATCACAAAGATAGCCAAAATCTATAAAAATTGGGAAAGATTTGCTATCTTTGCGTTTCCGTGTGTATGTGTGCATACACGCGTGCAATTGAAACTTAGAATTATGAACACAGCAAACATATTCAAAGCACTTTTCGGCTCAAAGGCCGATAGGGACGCAAAGAAGTTCCAGCCAGCAGTGAAAAAGGCACTCGAAGCCTACAAGGAAATCGATGCGCTCTCAAATGACGGACTCCGCGCAAAATCAGCGGAACTCCGCCAGATCATAAAAGACAGGACAGCAGACAAGGAAGCCCGCGTGGCAGAAATCTCCCAGCTCCTCGCGACAAACATCGCGGTGGACGAGAAAGAAAAGCTCGCAGGAGAATCTGACAAACTGGTAAAGGCAATCGACGACCAGATCGAGGAAATCCTCGACGAAATCATGCCGGTGGCATTCGCGATCATGAAGTCAACCGCGCGCAGGTTCGCCCAGAACGAAAACATCGAGGTGACCGCCAGCGACTTCGACCGTGAACTCGCGGTAACCCACGACGACTTCATCACCCTGGACGGTGACAAGGCCATCTGGCACAACAAATGGTATGCAGGCGGCAATGAGATCACCTGGGACATGGTGCACTACGACTGCCAGCTCTTCGGCGGTGCCGTCCTGACCTACAGCAAGAAGAACCCTGCCAAGAAGGCTGGCGAACGTGAAAGGGAAGGAAACATCGCGGAGATGGCTACCGGTGAGGGAAAGACCCTCGTGGCAACCCTGCCTGTATTCCTCAATGCACTTGCCGGCAAGGGTGTGCATGTGGTGACCGTCAACGACTACCTCGCAAAACGAGACAGCGAATGGATGGGCCCTCTCTACATGTTCCACGGCCTTTCTGTGGACTGCATCGACAAGCATGAGCCAAACTCCGACGCACGCCGCAAAGCCTACGCCTGCGACATCACCTTCGGTACCAACAACGAATTCGGTTTCGACTACCTGCGCGACAACATGGCCACCCGCCAGCAGGACCTCGTGCAGCGCAAGCTCCATTATGCAATCGTCGACGAGGCCGACTCAGTGCTCATCGACGACGCCCGTACTCCGTTGATCATCTCCGGTCCTGTTGCCAAGGGCGACGACCAGAAATTCCTCGAGTACAAGGACTATGTCGAGAAACTCTATCTCGCTCAGCGCAGCCTCGTGACCGGCATTCTCAACGATGCCAAGAAGCTCATCGCTGCGGGTAATGAGAAGGATGGCGGTACACTGCTTCTGCGTGCATACAAGGGCCTGCCGAAGTACAAGCCTATCATCAAGTATCTCTCCGAGCCTGGTATCAAGGTGCTTCTCCAGAAGTCCGAGAACTACTACATGCAGGACAACGAGAGGGAGATGCACATCGTCACCGACCCGCTCTACTTCGTCATCAACGAGAAGCAGCACTCAGTGGATATGACCGACCTCGGCAACGAGAAACTTGCCAGCGCCGTCGAAGATCCTGACTTCTTCATCCTGCCTGACGCAGGCTCCAAGGTGGCCGAACTCGAGCATATGGACCTTACTCCGGCCGAGAAGACAGCCAAGAAGGACGAGATCATGGCCGACTATGCAATCAAGAGCGAGCGCATCCACACCGTGAACCAGCTCCTCAAGGCATACGCGATGTTCGAGAAGGACGTGGACTACGTCATCGACGACAACAAGGTCAAGATCGTGGACGAGCAGACCGGCCGTATCATGGAGGGACGCCGCTGGAGCGACGGTCTCCACCAGGCTGTCGAAGCAAAGGAGAACGTGAAGGTGGAGGCTGCAACCCAGACTTTCGCGACCATCACACTCCAGAACTACTTCCGTATGTACCACAAGCTGGCCGGCATGACCGGTACGGCGGAGACGGAGGCAGGCGAGTTCTGGTCCATCTACAAGCTCGACGTCATCGTCATCCCTACCAACAAGCCGATCGCCCGCATAGATAACGACGACCTCATCTACAAGACCAAGAAGGCCAAGTACGAGGCTGTCATCGCAAAGATCGTGGAACTCCGCAAAGAGGGCAGGCCTGTCCTCGTGGGTACCACCGATGTGGAGACTTCCGAGCTCCTCAGCCGTATGCTCCGCATCCGCGGCATCGACCACCAGGTCCTCAACGCCAAGAAGCATGCCCAGGAGGCGCAGGTTGTCGCACACGCTGGTCAGACCGGTACCGTTACCATCGCCACCAACATGGCCGGCCGTGGTACCGATATCAAGCTCTCCGAGGATGTGAAGATGGCAGGTGGTCTTGCAATCATCGGTACTGAACGCCACGATTCACGCCGTGTGGACCGTCAGCTCCGCGGCCGTGCAGGACGTCAGGGTGACCCGGGTTCTTCAACCTTCTACATCTCCCTCGAGGATAAGCTTATGCGCCTCTTCGGCTCGGAGAGAATCGCCTCTGTAGTCGACAAACTCGGCATGCAGGACGACGAGGCTCTCGAGAGCTCAATGCTCTCAGGCGCAATCGAGAAGGCTCAGCGCAAGGTTGAGGAGAACAACTTCGGCATCCGTAAGAGACTGCTCGAGTACGACGATGTTATGAACTCACAGCGTGAGGTTATCTACACCAAGCGCCGCAATGCTCTCTCCGGCGAGAGAGTCGAGATCGATGTCCTCAACATGATGCAGGACCTCGCACAGATCATGGCCGAGGCTGCTGAGAACTACGATTACGCTTCATTCGCCGAGTATGTGATGAGCTCGCTCTCTATCGACCTCGGATTCGATGAGGCTTTCTTCGAGGACTCAAAGACCCCGGCCATCGCGAAGGCCCTCTTCGACAATATGCTCGATGTGTACAAGCGCAGGATGGACGCTCTCGCAGAGAGGACCTATCCTGTGATCAAGGACGTTTTCGAGAAGCAGGGTGCAATCTACCAGAACATCCTCATTCCTATCTCCGACGGTATCAAGGTGGCTCAGATCAGCATCCCGCTCAAGCAGGCCTACGAGTCTGAGGGCAAGGAGATCGCCCGCGCAATCTCCAAGTCCATCACCCTCCACCAGATCGACGAGCACTGGAAGGAGCATCTCCGCGAGATGGACGACCTCAAACAGTCCGTACAGAACGCCACCTACGAGCAGAAGGATCCTATCCTCATCTATAAGTTCGAGAGCTACAACCTCTTCAACACCATGCTCGAGACCCTGAGCAAGGATATCATCTCCTTCCTTCTCCGTGCGCAGCTCTACCTGCGTGTAGACCAGCCGGCTCCACGTGCCGCAGAGCAGAAGAAGATGGACATGAGCAACATGACCACCAGCCGCACCGATATGGTGACCAACGGCGGCGAGCCTAAGAGCCGCATGCCTGTACATGTGCAGAAGCAGGTCGGCCGAAACGATCCATGCCCATGCGGTTCTGGACTCAAGTTCAAGAACTGCCACGGCAAGAATATGTAGAACCCCACTAGAACATTATAGAAATGGCTAAACCAGAACAGACTTTTAATGTGAATGCGGTCAGCCGCATTTCAGAAGGCACCTTTATCAAGGGCGAAATCACTTCTCCAAGCGACATCCGCATAGATGGTTCATTCGAAGGCAAGCTCATCTCCAAGGGCAAGGTCGTAGTGGGCGAGGGCGCCACCATCGTCGGTGATGTCATCTGCGCAAATATGGATATGTACGGCAGCATCAAGGGTAATATCTTCGTCAGGGACATCCTTACCCTCAAGGCAGGATGCGAGGTGGACGGCAACATCGCCATCCGCCGCCTCGAGGTGGAACTGGACTCCCAGTTCAACGGCAACTGCAAGATGATTACCGAAGACGATTTCGCTGCTTTGTGCGGCGAAACCCCGGAGGCTGCTGTAGAAACTGCAGAGTAGTTTACTTACATACCTATTTATATATAATGGCTGTCGGTTTCACGATGGCCATTGTTTTTTTTCTGTTACTGTACAAAATTGAACCATTATCGGAGGAATACGGACATTGAAATCTCAGGGGTGTCCTAATTTTGCAATTGGATGATTAATAACCAATCGTTGTATGGACAATATTTTTTCAAGATTTTTTATAGCAGCCTCTGCTCTCTCTCTGACCATCCTGGTCTCTTGCTCTCACGAAGAGACCATGGCAGAACTTACGGGAAGAGTGATGGAAAGAGCAAGTATACAGTTTGCAATATTGGACCATCATCTCCAGGATGGCGAATTCCCTCGGTCCTATGACGATGGCCGTTACATCGACAGCCCTGAAGGATGGTGGTGCAGCGGTTTCTTCCCTGGCAGTCTCTGGTATGTCTACGAGGCCACCTCAGACGAGTCTGTGAAGGAAATGGCACTCAGACAGACCCACAGGCTCGACAATCTGGTCGAACTCTACACCGACCACGACATAGGTTTCCAGGTGAACAGCAGTTTCGGGAATGCCTATCGCCTCACCGGCGACGAAAGCCTGCTTCCTGTCATTGAAGCGGCTTCTGCAAAACTTGCAAAGAGGTTCAATCCTACGGTGGGCTGCATCAGGAGCTGGGACCACAATTGGTACAATTATCCGGTGATCATCGACAATATGATGAACCTGGAACTCCTTCTCAATGCTTCGGATCTTTTCGCTTGCGATTCTCTTGCACAGATAGCAAGGACGCATGCCGACGTAACTATGAAAAATCATTTCCGTGGTGATTTCTCTTCTTATCATCTGGTAGATTATCTGCCACTGACCGGAGAAATCGACCACAAGCAGACCGTACAGGGTTTTGCACATGAGTCAGCCTGGTCAAGAGGACAGTCGTGGGGCCTTTATGGCTACACCATGATGTACGAAAAAACCGGGGATGAGAAATATCTATCCCAGGCTGAGAACATCGCCCGTTTCCTTCTGCCTATGATGCCGGAGGATGGCATCCCGTACTGGGACTTCAATGCCCCAGGCACTCCTGATGCATCCGAGGATAATGCAGCAGGCCATCCTTCCAAATACTTCTGGAGAGAGGGCGAAAAGATCCAGAGAGATGCCTCTGCCGGTGCTATAATGGCATCTGCCTTCGTGGCATTGTCTGCTCTGACAAAAGACAGCAAACTTTCCTCGGAGTGCCGTGCAATGAGTGAGAAGGCCATCAGGACACTTGCCTCTCCGATGTATTTTGCCGAGGTAGATGAACAGGGAGGTTTCCTTATCAAGCATTGCGTGGGCAATATGCAGGGGCTCAGTGAGATTGATGTTCCGCTCACTTATGCAGATTATTACTTCCTGGAAGCAATAGTAAGATTCAACCGCATGTAATATCGATTAAACTATGAATAAGATTTCTTTGACGCTTGTTGCAGTTCTCTCTCTTGTGAGCATGCACCTGTCTGCACAGACTGACAGGGCTGCAGAACTGCTCTCCCGCATGACGCTGGAGGAAAAGTGCGACTACATCGGATCGGCACGCTCGTTCGTGATCCGCTCTGTGCCTAGGCTCGGAATTCCTGAAATCAGGATGGCAGATGGTCCTCAGGGCATCAGGAACAATACTGTCAGTACTCTCTATCCATGTGGTATCCTCACTGCGGCTACCTGGAACCGTGAACTGGCGGAGGAACTCGGCCATGGACTTGGCAGCGATGCAAAGGCCAGGGGAGTCTCCATCCTGCTAGGACCTGGCGTAAATATCTATCGTGCGCCAATGTGCGGACGCAACTTCGAGTATTTCGGAGAAGATCCTTATCTCAGCTCGGAGGTTGCCAAGCATTACATCATCGGCGTACAGGACGAAGGTGTGATCGCCACCATCAAGCATTTTGCAGCCAACAACCAAGAGTGGAACCGTCATCATGCTTCTTCCGATGTGGATGAAAGAACCATGCATGAGATCTATTTCCCGGCCTTCAAGAAGGCTGTGCAGGAGGCTCATGTGGGCGCTGTGATGAACAGTTACAACCTGGTAAACAATGTGCATGCTTCCGAGAATGCGTGGATGAATATCGATGTACTCAGGAATATGTGGGGCTTCGACGGCATCCTCATGTCCGACTGGACATCGGTATATTCCTCCTCTGCTGCTGCTAACGGCGGTCTGGATCTCGAATGCCCGAAAGGTATCTATTTTACGGCAGAGAAACTCGTACCTCTGGTGGAGGCCGGCATCGTACGTGAAGAGGACATCGACCGCAAGGTCTACAACATCCTCAGCACTCTCGAGCGTTTCGGCCTGTTGGAGGGCAATATCAAGGATGAGACCATTCCACTCGACAATCCTAAGAGCGACGATGTCGCCCTCAGGCTGGCCCGCGAGGGCGTTGTGCTCCTTGAGAACAGGCAGTCCGAACTTCCTTTCAACAAGCGCGACCGTGTGCTTGTGCTCGGCCCGAATGCGACTGTCGTGACAACTGGAGGCGGCAGCGGTTTCGTGACCCCTTTCCATACGACTACTCTCGCTGACGGACTCTGCGCTTTGAAGAAGTCCCTCAAGTCTGTCTCAGTCCTCTCCGATGCTGAACTCTATCCAGATTGCAGTTCACTTGTGCACTGTGTTTCCAATCCTTCAGTGCAGGGCTTTGACGCCACTTTCTTCAACAACAAGACTCTGGAAGGCCCGGCTGAAGTAAGCCGTGTCGACAAGGATATTGACTTTGAGTGGAAACGCCAATCTCCGGATCCTAAGATCAGTAATGATAGCTTCTCATGTCGCTGGGAGGGCGTTTTCGTGCCTCAGACAAGCGGTACGGTCCGTTTCAATATGGCTGGCGACGACGGCTATCGTCTCTTTGTGGACGACGTGAAACTCGGTGGTGACTGGGGCAATCACGCCATTTCTACCAGAACCGTTTTCTTCAAGGTTGAGGCCGGCCGTGAATACAGACTCCGTTTCGAGTTCTACGACAATCTCTCGGATGCCACTGCAAGATGCAAGATGGGCTTCTTCGACGAGGCTGCGCTCATGGCTGCTCTCAAGACTGCCACCCGCGTGGTTTTCTGCGGCGGTTTTGACAGCGACATCGAAGGCGAAGGCTTCGACAGGCCGTTCAGCCTGCCTTCTGCTCAGGTTGAGCTCATCAATAAGCTCACTGCCAGCCACGATCATGTGACAGTGGTGCTCAACGCAGGTGGTGCAGTAGATTTCAACGGCTGGAGTGAGAATGCCGAGGCTGTGCTGATGGCCTGGTATTCCGGTCAGGAAGGAGGAAAGGCGCTTGCCGAGATTCTGAGTGGTGCCTGCAGCCCTAGTGGCAAACTTCCGGTCAGCATGGAGAATGTATGGGAAGACAATCCTGTTAACGCTACATATTATGATAATACCCCTGTACGTACACAGGGACAGCCATACAAGAGAGTCGAATACCGTGAAGGCATATTCGTGGGCTACCGTGGCTATGACCGTTCAGGCAAGACTCCGAGGTATCCTTTCGGCTATGGACTCAGCTACACCAGTTTCTCTTACAGCGACCTTCAGCTGACCAAGATGGCTGATGACTGTCTGAAAGTCAGTTTCAAGGTGACAAACACCGGCCGTTTCGATGCCAGTGAGACCGCCCAGGTCTATGTGCGTGACATCGAATCTTCGGTTCCGAGACCTGCGAAGGAACTCAAGGGCTACCAGAAGATTTTCATCCCTAAGGGCGGTTCTGCAAATTATGAGGTAGTCCTGAATGCAGATGCCTTCTCTTTCTACGATGTGAAGAGCAAGTCCTTCGTACTCGAGCCGGGCGCATTCGAAATCATGGTCGGAGGCTCATCTGCAGACCTTCCGCTCAAGGCTTCCGTGAATATGGGCGTTCCGGTCTATTCCGAGCTGGCTGTGGAACCAGACAGGACTTCCGTCATCAGGAACCCTCTCAACGGCTGGGTGATGTATCTCGGTCGCAACTTCGATGAGAATTTCTGGACAGAAAGGGGCTATGACCGCATTCCTGTGGGCGATGGCAGCACCACTGCAAGGGTGTGGGATTATTGCGGAGGTACCACTTACATCCGTACGAGCTGGGCTTCCATGGAGCCGGAAGAGGGCAGATATTTCTGGGACGATCCTGATTCCAGACTCAACAAACTTCTTCTTTCCGTGCGTGAGAAGGGTCTGAAACTGGCTTTCCGTATCGTCGTGGACGGACGCGACCAGGGTCAGAACACCCCTATGTACGTAATCAATGCCGGTGCGGAATGTTTCAGTGCCAAGGTTGGCGACAGGGAAGTGCTTACACCTTACCCTGATGATCCTGTATTCCAGGAGAAGTATGCCAAGTTCATCACCGCTCTTGCTGAGAGATTCAATAATTACGATGAAGTCGATTTCATCGACGCCTACGGCCTGGGTAAATGGGGTGAGGCCCATTCTATGAAATACAAGGATGAGGCAAACAAGATTCCTGTCTTTGAATGGATCACCGATCTCTATTCCCAGACCTTCACCAAGGTGCCGCTGATCATCAATTACCACCGCGTGCTTGCCGTGCAGCATGTAAACGGATGGGAGGATCTGCCAAACCCTGATTCCGAGCCTATGCTGGAGAGTTGCATCCGCAAGGGCTACAGCCTGCGTCACGACGCTTTCGGCATGACCGGCTACTACCAGCAGTGGGAGAGGGATTTCGCCGCAAAGTGGAATTACAAACTTCCGATCATCTTCGAGGGAGGCTGGATTACCGGTGCCCACCATCGCTACTGGATCGATCCTTCCAAACGCTATCGCGAGGGACATCCAGAGGATGTGAGAAGGGGAGAAATGGACGATGCTGAACAGGCACACGTAAATATGATGGATTTCCGTGTGGGTAACGAGACTGAATCCTGGTTCCAGAACATAGAAATGGTTCAGGAGTTCGTGGAAAAGGGAGGTTACAGACTCTACCCATCTCTTCTGAAGTTCCCGACCGTAGCAGTATCCGGGACCAAGGCTCAGATCTGCCACACCTGGGAGAACCTGGGCTGGGGTTACTGCCCGAACAACATTCCTCAGTGGAATTACCGCTTCAAGCCGGCGTTCGCCCTTGCGGACAAAGATGGAAGGATCGTGAAGACCTTCGTGGACACCGACGCGGAACCTTCCACCTGGTTCAAGGGGGCAGCCTCCTCCTATGAACTCCAGGTCGTACTGGACGGCCTCGCAGCAGGGGAATACACCTGGCTTGTGGGCATAGTCGACACCCAGAGCGACAACAAACCTGGTATCAATCTTTCCGTCCCTGCCTCTTGCGTGGTGGATGGCTGGATGAAAGCCGGTAAACTCAATATCAAGTAACTACTATTCAACTTTTTTATTAACTACTTAAATTATCAGATTATGATCAAGGCCTTCAGAGCCGTTTTCGCTACGGCTATGCTGTTCCTTTTCTCTGCGGGAGGTTTCAACGCCTTCGCACAGAATGTCCAAGTATCTGGTAAGGTGGTTGACGAAAACGGAGCACCTCTCGCTGGTATCGTGATTTTCTCCGACGATGCCAAGGTGGTTCCTGTTACAACAGACGCTAATGGAAAATACTCCCTCAGCGCTCCGTCGTCCGCCAACCTTATCTACTCCTGCCTCGGGTATAAAGAGGTAACCGAATCCGTCAACGGAAGGACGGTTATCGATGTAAAACTCGTTCCGGATTCTTTCAACCTTGAGGACGCTGTGGTAATCGGTTACGGTTCCCAGAAGATGAAAGACCTCACAGGTGGTGTCGCCGTTGTCAATGAGGCGAACCTCAAGATGGTCTCCACCGGTAACCTCATGGACCGTATTTCAGGTCAGGTGGCTGGACTTACCATCACCACCGGCGATGAGAAGCCTGGTTCCAACCAGTCACTCCTCGTTCGTGGACAGAATTCCCTTTCTGCCAACAACAGCCCGCTCATCATTCTCGATGGTATCCCTTATGAGGGTTCCCTCGCGGACATCGATCCAGACCTCGTCGAGAGCATGACCGTCCTCAAGGACGCTTCTTCTGTTGCCATCTACGGCTCCCGTGGTTCCAACGGTGTCATTCTCATCCAGACCAAGAAGGGTAAGAGAGGTTCATTCTCCGTTACCTACAAGGCTCAGTTCTCCATGGCTCAGCCTATGCAGCGAATCCAGGTCATGGGTCCTAACGAGTACATCCGCTACAAGCAGGATATGGGCCGCCTCGGCACCAAGATGTACGAAGGTGAGCAGCTCGATCCGATGGCTGGTCAGATCATTTCTGCATCCGAGAAAGTAAACTACGCCCAGGGCATCGTGAATGACTGGCAGGATTATGTGTTCAGGAATACCTTCAACACAGATCAGCAGGTGTCTTTCTCCGGTGGTACTGAGAACACAACCTACATGGCTGCCGTTTCCTACCTCCACAACCCTGGTGTCGTATATAATTCCAAGTACGACCGTGTTTCTGTCTACTCCAACATCGAGCAGAAACTCAACAACTGGCTTGCAGTTGGTATCACCACCCAGTTCGTCCAGCGTGAGACCGGCGGCGTGACTCCTAACCTCGAGCATGCCATCAAACAGTCTCCTTACGGTATCTACAAGGATGAGACCGGCATGTACTACGAGGAGCCAATGGACTACTCGAACTTCCCTAACCCTATGAAGGACGTCAATGCTGACCAGAAGAACACCAGCCGCAACGTGGTAGTGAACGGTCATGTCGACCTTACTCTCATGAAGGGCCTTACCTTCAAGTCTCAGCTTGGTTACAACTACCGTGACAACTTCACCGGAACCTACTATGGCCGTAACACTATCACAGGTAGAAAGGTCAACGGCAGGGCTGAGTCCAGCACCAGCTTCACCACTGACTACACTTGGGAGAACATCCTCAAGTTCGACCGTGATTTCGGCAAGCATCACATCGATGCTACTGCTCTCTACTCAATGCAGGAGAAGAAGAACAACTCCACCTCTCAGTCAGGTGAGGGTTTTGTAAACGATGATTCCAGCTTCTACAAGATGGACGGCGCTGAGAACAAGATCGTCATCGGCTCTGGTTATTGGAAGGAGACCATGATGTCTGCAATGCTCCGTCTCAACTACGGCTATGCTGGCAAGTACCTCGTTACCCTCACCGGACGTGCCGATGGTGCTTCTGTATTCGGCGCCAACAACAAGTTCGGTTTCTTCCCTTCAGCAGCATTCGCATGGAACATCTCCGAGGAGTCGTTCGTAAAGGACAACACCGACAAGATCGACATGCTCAAGATGCGTCTTTCTTATGGTGCCAACGGTAACAACGCTATCTCCCGTTACACCACTCTCGACCGTCTTTACTCAACCAACGGTGTGAAGTACATCTTCGGTGACGGCAGCTCTGCAGTTAACTCCGCTTATCTCCCTGCTAACGGAATCGGTAACCCTGACCTCAGGTGGGAGACTACCTACACCGCAAACCTCGGTATCGACTTCCTCTTCTTCCAGGGTCGTCTCGGTGGTTCCGTGGATATGTACATTTCCAACACCAAGGATCTGCTCATGACCCGTACCGTTCCTGTCATGAATGGTTACAATAGGATATGGGATAACATCGGTGCTACCCAGAACAAGGGTATCGAGCTCACCCTCAACACCGTAAATATCAGAACTGCAGACTTCAGCTGGAACACCGACCTGACCTTCTTCCTCAACAGGGACAAGATCGTCGAACTTCGTGGCGACGGCAAGGACGATGTCAACAACAAGTGGTTCATCGGCCAGCCTCTTTCAGTTGTCTATGATTACAAGATAATCGGTATCTGGCAGGAAGGTGATGAGTTTACTTTCGAGGAGGACGGTGTAGTCAAGGCCCATCAGACCGGTGCCGTTCCTGGCGACGCTAAACTCTACGATGCTAATGGTGACGGTGTGATCACCACTGATGACCGCGTCATCCTCGGCAGCACCCGCCCTGCATTTACCATGTCAATGGGTAACCGTTTCGCCTACAAGGACCTCTACTTCTCTTTCCTCCTGAACGGAAAGTTCGGATACTGGCATGAGGACAATGTGGCAAACATCGTTTCCTACTCATTCGGTTCCGGTAACTACATCCACGGCGTTAAATACTGGACTCCGGAAACTCCGGATGCAGATGTCGTATCTCCGGGCTATCAGAACAAGTTCTCCCACGGCTATTACAAGAAACTCAATTATGTGACCGTGAAGAACATCACCCTCGGATACAAACTTCCTAGGACTGTCGTTTCCAAGGCAGGCATGAAGGGCCTTGACATCAACCTCAGCGTGAACAACCTCTGCACCATGTCCAACGTTCGTCAGAAACTGAACTACGAGGCAGGTTGGTTCGCTTCATACCCAACTGCGCGTTCATACATGCTTGGTTTTACCGTAACCTTCTAATCAGTGAACAAAATGAAACTCAATATATTCAAAGCAAGTCTGTTCGTCCTCGCTGCAGCATCGGTAATGAGCTGCGATTTCCTCGTAGAGGACCTGAAGAGCGAACTCGCGCCAGAGAACACCTTCACCAGTTCACTGGGCTTCGAGACCGGAGCCAACGGTCTCTATGCCATCGCGCGTTCCGAATACAACACCTGGGGTGAGAATGGTGCCTACATGCACAATGGAGCATGTGCCTATGAAGCACTTCAGATTGCAACCGACATCTGCGACCAGAATGGCGCAAAAGACGGTTCCCTTACTCCTTTTGCAAATCTCACCCTCACTTCTGCGACCCTTTTCGTCAAGTCATATTGGAACTGGGCATACAACCTCATTTCTTCTGCAAATGAGATGCTGACCTTCGCTGAGGAGAATGAGAACTGGGACCGTCCGACTGACAAACCCAAATTCCAGTCCATCGCCCGTTTCTTCCGTGCGTACGGCTATCGTACACTCATCTATCTATATGGCGACGTTCCATGGGTTGAGAAGATTGAAAGACCTTTCAAGCTTTCATTCTCCAGGACCCCTATGGAGGAGGTGCTCCAGCACATCATCGACGACTTCAAGTTCGCTTCCGAGAATCTTCCGTCAGATCCTGATTCTGTGAAACCTGGTGAACTCACCAAGTGGGCAGCATATCACTATCTCGCAGAGATGTACAACCTCCAGAAGAACTATTCCGAGGCTGCAAAGGCTGCTCAGGCTATCATCGACAGCAAGTATTTCTCTCTCAATACCGAGCGTTTCGGCGCAGGTGCCAAGGAGCCTGGAACTCCATTCTCCGATATGTTCCTCGAGAACAACCAGAACCGTGCTTCCGGCAACAAGGAGAGCATCTGGGTAATGCAGTTCGAGTACCAGACCGTGGGTGGTGGTACAAACTCCGATGACTGGACCCGTCGTGCATGGAATCCTCAGTACTTCAACATCAACGGCTTTGCGCTTGCCGACACTCTCGGCGGACGTGGTCTCGCACAGATTTCTCCTATGAAGTGGTGGGTCGGTGTCAAGAATACCAATGCTACCCAGATCGCAGGCGAGGCTGAAAACGGTATCTTCACTGACAATGACATCCGTAACAGCAACTACAGCCTGAAGAGGAACTGGTACTACAACAATCCTCTCGTTCCTGCCTCCCTTGGCAAGAAGTGCAACATCACCGACGACACCTGGAAGTCAGGCCAGCTTTTCCCTGCCATCACCAAGTTCTTCTTCGGCAAGTCAGACAATCTCTCGCTGACCGGTTCATACAAGGATCGTATGAAGTGTCGTCTTGCAGAGACCTATCTGCAGCTTGCTGAGGCCTACATCGGAATGGGCGAGAAAGCTAAGGCTGCAGAAGCGATGAATGTGGTCCGCAAGAGAGCCAAGGCTCCGAACCTCGAACCGGAACAGGTTACCATGGATGAACTCCTCAACGAGCGTATCCGTGAACTTGTGGGAGAGGAGAGCAGAAAGTTCACTCTCGTGCGTACCGGCAAATACCTGGAGCGTGTCCAGAAATACAACCAGGAAATCGGCGACAAGGTCCAGGCATTCCACGCTCTCTGGCCTGTTCCTCAGGACATCATCGATGCCAATAGGGAGGTCGAGTTCCCTCAGAACCCTGGTTATACCAATTAATTTATAGGAGAATATGACAATGAAGACTATATTCAGACAACTTCCTCTCGCAGTTGCTGCAATTCTGACAGTTTCCTGCGCATGGGATCCGATCAAGCATGATATTCCTGCCGTGCAGGAGGATATGGTGCTGACCGCATCTTCAGATGCAATTGTCATCCTGGAAGAAACCATGGCATCCCAGAAGATCACTTTCGAGTGGACAGAGGCTCGCCAGATGCCGGATGATTACTACCTTACCTACACTGCCAAACTCGATGTCCTCGGCAACAATTTCGGTTCTAAGACTGCCATTGTAAAAGAGTATGAGGTTGGTGAAACCAGCGTTTCTTTCACTCTTGCCCAGATCAATGAGTGGGCGAATGAAAGATGGGAGATGCCTGTGAACCAGGAATTCTTCCTTGAGTTCCGCGTTATCGCTTCCTGGGCCGGTGGCAGCACTTTCGAGATGCCTGAGGTCAAGACTGTTACCGTCCATGTGACCCCTATCAAGGTTATCGTGTTCAATGCAGACGAGGTCCTCGTTTCCGGTTCTGTTATCTCTGATGACGCAAATCTGGTTAAGTGCCCTGAGAACCCGAAGATATTCGCATGGTCAGGTGAATTGAAGTCAGGTCAGCTGGAAATGCCTGTTGTCTATGACGGCAAGACTTACTATCTCGCTCCTAAGGATGATGTCAAGGACTTCCGTGACAGCACCAAGTTCGAGATTCTCATGCTTGACGAACCTTTCGAGTGGAACATCCCTGCTACGGACAATTACCGTCTGGTTGTAAACATGGACAATGCTACTGCTGCAATGTACTCATCCGCCCATGATCTCAAGCCTTTCATGACTGGTGACTGGTATGCTGCCAACAAGCCTGAAAACGGTCAGGTGAAGTCATTTGCCGTAACCAACCTCTGGCTGCGTGGTGAGTCTGCAGACTGGGCTTCCGGCGGAAAGAATCTCAATCTTATTGTCAGCCCTGCTGACCCTCAGATCCTGGTGTACTCCGGCGCTAAGCTCAAGAGCGGTAGAACTGACTTCTCAACTGTCAGCACTTACGAGGCAATCAAGCCGGATGGAACTGTTTTTGCCGGCAATGTCAACAATGCCTATGTGTTTGCCCCTCTGAAGGAAATCTCCGAGCCATCCGGCAGCGACTGGAACCTCGGTGGCCTCCAGGAGAAGACTGCTTACCCTCTGCAGGGTGGCTCAGGTGCAGAACGTGGAGGTTACTTCAAGATTCCTGCTGGTATCACCTTCATGATCTTCAACCTTCGCGAGATGACCTGGCAGTATGAAATGAGATAAAACTCTATGTTATTAAGATATTTTTCAAGACTTTTGGGCGCACTTTTCATGGTGTGCCCATTGGTCGTTTTCAATTCCTGCGAGAAACCGGAGCAGGGTGGTGGCTCTACGCCTGAGGGTACGAAAGTGACTTTTACCCTCAACAGGTCGAAGGTCCTGCACAACCCGCTCAACGGCTGGGTGATGTACGGCAGCGGTAACGGGGATCCGTCTTACTGGGATAAGAAGATGCATATCTCAGAGGAGGGAAGTGATGTGTATGTGAAGGACTATGCTTCTGCATGTTACATCCGTACCAACTGGACCAATTTCAATCCGTCCAGGGGCGTCTATTCCTGGAGGGACAAGAACAGCACTCTCGGCAAGATGATCAACGGTGCCCTCGAAAGAGGCAAGCCTATCGCTTTCCGCATCGTCGTGGACGGCCGTGACCAGCGTCAGAACACTCCTCAGTTCGTGATTGACGACGGTGCGAAGTACTGGCTGGAGAATGCCAAGTATCCCGACCGCATCACCCCCTATCCCCAGGATCCTGTGTTCCAGAAGCACTATGAGACCTTGATAGAGGAACTCGCAAAGGATTTCAACGACCCGAAGAAATGTGCCTTCATCGATGCTTACGGTCTCGGAAAATGGGGCGAGGGACATAATGTCTGCTACGAAGACAATAATGCCATCACCTCCAAGACCGAGGAATTGAAGTATCAGGTCATGGACTGGATCACGGATGTGTACTCCAAGAACTTCACTAAGATTCCGCTCCTGATCAACTATCATCGCGTCATCGGTCATCCTACCAGCGACGGAAATGTGAATGAAAATACAGAGAAACTCCTGAATCTATGTATGAGCAAGGGCTATAGCCTCAGGCAGGACGCTTTCGGTATGACCGACTATTACAAGTCCTGGGAGCGTGGATATGCTGCCACCTGGAGATTCAAACGCCCGATAGTCATGGAGGGCGGCTGGATTGTCAATCAGCACAGGTACTGGATTGACGGCTCCGGCAAATATCGCGAAGGCCACCCTGAAGATGTACGTCAAGGCGAATACGACGAATGTAAACTCGCCAAGGTCAATATGATGGACTTCCGTGTAGGGGATGAGACCGAGTCCTGGTTCCGCGACTCATACGAACTGGTGAAGAAATTCGTGGCTGAAGGAGGCTACAGACTCTATCCGGATCAGTTCTACGTTCCCGAGGAACTGAAATCGGGGGCAAGCTGCACAATCCAGCACCGCTGGCGTAATATGGGCTGGGGCTACTTTCCGAACAATATTCCTCAGTGGAACTATCGTTACAAGGTGGCCGTGGCCCTGCTTGATCCGAAAGAAGAGGTCGCTCTCCTGGTGGTTGACAAGGACTGCGAACCTTCCGGATGGGTGGATGGCAATGCCAATACCTACAAGACAAAAGTCACTGCAGACGTTCCTGCTGGTAACTACACCTGGGCTATTGCCATCGTAGACACTACTGATGGGAATACTCCGGCCATCGGACTCGCCGTCAATGCCAATTTCTCAAAAGACAACTGGCTTAAGATCAAGAGCGTAACAATCAAATAAACATATGAAGAAAGTTTTCTACACCTCTGTTGCTGTCGCCGGCATGGTGCTCGTATCCTGCGGCAAGGTAGGTCCCGATGTGAATCCTGGTTCTACGACTGTTGAGGGCAAGGAAATCACCTTCTCTCCTGACAGGACGACCACATTGCGCAATCCTCTTTGTGGCTGGGTGCTCTACAACGGAATCGGAAACCTGGATTACAATTTCTTTACCCGTTATGAGAATTACTCTTCTTCGGAGGGCAAGGTAAACGTGGTGGATTATTCTACCACCATACTCGTGCGTACTTCCTGGTATGCGTTGAATCCCGCTGAGGGTGTATATGCTTGGCAGGAGTCCTGCAACACTCCTGAGGCTCAGTATTATCGCTGGCTTGTCAAGGAGGCGAAGGCGCGTGGCATGAGGATAGGCTTTGGTTACGGTATCGATGACCGTGACAAGAGCACTTTCTTTACTCCTCCGTATGTCAAGGAGAAGGGTGCCCAGGGCTATGTGACCAGAAACGGGAAAGGCTGGAGTCCTTACCCTGACGATCCTATTTTCCAGAAATGCTACGAGAAGTTCCTAGAGGATTTCGCCGCAGAGATCAATGACCCAGACCATTACGAATTTGTTCATGGTGTGGGTATAGGCAAGTGGGGAGAGTACCATAACTGCATCTACTCCACAGGTGACGAGACTCCGCGCGGACCTGTGATCGATTGGGTGTCCGGAGCCTTTACCAGGGTGTTCACCAAGATCCCTACCTTTATCAATTACCACCGCCTGATCGGTTCCATGAAACAGGAAGGATCCGCTGACCCTCTCTCAGAAGGCTACGTGGACCTCTGTGTAAAGAAGGGTATGTCCATCGGCTCGGGTGCTTTCGGCATGCATCCGTATTTCGGGGAATGGGAGAAAGGCATTTCGATCAAGTATAAATACAAGAGACCTATCGTAGCAGAAGGTGGATGGATCGTAGGTCAGCACAGTTACTGGAACGATACCGACGGCTACCGCAAGGGCCATCCTGAAGACGTACGTCAGGGAGAGTACAAAGACGCCATCGCCTGCAGTGCAAACATGCTGGATTTCCGTGTCGGAGATGAGACCGCGTCCTGGTTCAATGATGCCTTCGACCTTGTGAAGAAATTCATCGCAGAGGGAACCTACCGTCTATATCCTCAAAAGGTCATCGTCCCGGAAACAGCCAAAGCCGGCTCCGAGGTGACCGTCATGCACAAGTGGATCAACCTTGGACAGGCTTACTGTCCGACCAACATCCCTCAGTTCGAGGGAAAATACAAGGTTGCATTCGCGCTTGTGAATACCGCCAACGGCAAGCCTGTCAAAATCTTTTACGATGAGAAGGCGGCGCCTTGCGACTGGTTCAAGAGCAAGCCGGTGACCTATGATTTCAAGTTCAGGTTGGATGGCATTTCTCCAGGAAAATATACCTGGGCCATCGGCATTGTCGACGATCATAGCGAGGACAAGAAGATCGGTATATATATCGCTGCAAAGGGTGAATATACCGAGGGAAACTGGCTTAAGCTTACAGATGTGACGATACAGTAAAGAAATTGACTTCCATGAATCCTTAAGGCGGCATTTCCGGATGCCGCCTTATTTTGTCCATATTGAAATTGTGTACGTACAAACTTGAACCATTTCCGTACAAAATATACCCATGCCTGCATTTATATATAGGTACATTTGCACACCTCGATAACACTAACTAATTCACATATAAAAATCAATGACAATGAAACGCAAAGAATCCAAGCTGATGTCGGCCCTTCTGGCTGTCATCTGCTCTGTCTTTCTTGCCGGTACTCCTGCCTTTGCACAGAACAAGGTGTCGGGCGTGGTTACTGACGAGAATGGCGAACCATTGATCGGCGCCGGTGTGCTCATCAAGGGCACTGCCCAGGGAACTGTTACTGACGTAGACGGTCAGTACACGATCTCTGTCCCTGACGACGCGGTCCTGGAAATCTCCTTCATCGGCTACAAGACTGCTGAGGCAGTCGTTGCTGGCCGTCAGAACATCTCAATTTCTCTCGAGAACGACAATGTGCTCGAAGAGACTGTCGTAATCGGTTACGGTACAGTCAAGAAGAAGGACCTCACCGGTGCGGTTTCCGCAATCCGTGGAGATGAGCTTTCCGCAAAGAAGACCGCGACCCTTTCGACCGCTCTCCAGGGTACCATGTCAGGTGTGCTGGTACAGAGAAACGGTAATGCACCTGGCGCAGCAGCCAGCAGCATCCGTGTCAGAGGTATCACCACCATGGACAATTCCAACCCTCTCATCATCGTGGACGGTGTGCAGTGCAGCGACATCGACTATGTCAACTCCAACGATGTGCAGAGCGTCTCAGTCCTCAAGGATGCTTCCGCCGCTTCCATCTACGGTTCGAAGGCAGCTGCCGGCGTCATCCTCATCACTACCAAGCGTGGCGAGGCAACCGACCTTTCACTCACCTACAGCGGTGAGGTCGGCGCTGAAATCCCTACCATGCAGCCTGAGATGGTCGGTGTGACCCGCTTTCTCGAGATGAACAACGAGCTTCTCTACAATGACAACAATGCTGCCGGTTTCTTCCAGCTCTACACTGCTGACCAGGTTAAGAACTGGATCAGGTACAATGCTGAGGATCCTAACAAGTATCCTATCACCAACTGGCGTGAACTTATCATGAAGAATGCTGCTCTGCGCCACTCCCACAACCTTTCAGTTTCAGGTGGCAACAAGAGCGTACGCAGCAAGGTGTCCATGACTTTCGACGACGTGGATGGTCTCTATGGCAACCGCCAGTACCAGAGATTCATGCTCAGGACCAACAATGACTTCACTATCATCAAGGACCTCCTCCACGCTTCACTCGACCTGAACATCCGCAGGGCAAAGAACACCAGCCCTATCTTCGACCCATGGGACACAATGCGTAAGATGCCTGCAGTCTATGCTGCAGTCTGGGATGACGGTCGCTATGCAGATGGCAAGTCCGGTTCAAACCCTTACGCCCTCGTGGATCTCGGTGGTACTTCCTATTCCTGGAGCACCCAGCTCGGTGGCAAGGCTTCCATCGACCTTACTCCTGTGAAGGGACTCAAGATCTCCGCGATCGTTTCTCCTTTCATCAACTACACCAAGTCAAAGCAGTTCAAGAATGCCTGCTACTACACCCTCGCCGACGATCCTGAGGTAAGAGGCGGTTATTTCGACAGCGGCAGCGGCCTCTGGGCAACCAACAAGCTCACAGAAAACCGCAATGACAGCTACACCATCACCTCCCAGCTCCTCGCCAACTATAACGGTACTTTCGGCAACCACAACATCAGCGCCATGGTCGGCTATGAGAACTATGTGCTCAAGAGCGAGACCCTGTCCGCTGCACGCGACCAGTATGAGCTTGTGGGCTACCCTTACCTGAACATCGGACCTGAGGACTTCCAGACCAACTCCGGAAGCGGTTCCGCCTATACTTCCAACTCTGTATTCGGCCGCGTTGCCTACGATTATGCAGGCCGCTACCTCTTCCAGGCCAATGTACGTCACGACGGTTCATCCCGTTTCGCCAGGAAATACAGATGGGGTACCTTCCCTTCTTTCTCTGCAGGCTGGGTTCTTTCAGAGGAAAGCTTCATGCAGTCTGTGAAGCCAGTGCTCTCATTCATGAAGGTACGTGCTTCATGGGGTATGCTCGGAAACGAGAGAATCGGTGACAACTATTTCCCATTCATGGCCCTTATGAACTTCGGCAACTCCCTCTTCTATGAGGACGGCGAGACCGTATCTGACAAGACTGCAGCCCAGAGGGCACTAGCAGTAGAGGACATCAGCTGGGAGACCACTACTTCCACCGACCTCGGTCTCGACCTGGGCTTCTTCAACCGCAGGCTCAACATCAACTTCGACTACTATTGGAAGACCACTGACGACATGCTCCTCTCCATCGAGATCCCTTATCTCATGGGTTACGCAAATCCTAAGACCAATGCCGGTAAGATGGCTACCAACGGTTTCGACCTCGAGATCGGCTGGAGCGACCGCAAGGGTGACTTCTCCTACAGCGTGAGCGCCAACCTCTCCGACTTCCGTTCCAAGATCGTCAGCATCAACAACGCTGACATCATCAGCGGCGGCAAGATCCATCGCGAGGGCGGATATTTCAATGAATGGTACGGCTATGTGTGCGAGGGTATATTCCAGACTCTCGACGAGGTGAGCGAGTCAGCCCGTCTGAACAACTCAGTGACCGTGGGTGACCTCAAGTACAAGGATATCTCCGGTCCGGACGGCGTTCCTGACGGCAAGATCTCCGCAGAGTACGACCGCGTGCCTCTCGGCAACTCCCTTCCACGCTTCCAGTTCGGCGGCCGCTTCAACTGCGACTGGAGAGGTCTCGACTTCTCCCTCGTATTCCAGGGCATCGGCCAGCAGAATTCCTACCTGTCTGCAGCATACGTACAGCCGCTGCGTGACAACTATGGCAACATCCCTGCAATCCTCGACGACAAGTACTGGAGCGTATTCAACACTCCTGAGCAGAACGAGGCCGCACGTTACCCAAGGCTTACCAAGGTAGGCAAGGACAATAACTACGCTACTTCTACCTTCTGGATGTTCAACGGTGCATATTTCCGTCTGAAGAACATCACTCTCGGTTATACCCTTCCTGAGACACTCACCTCGAAGATCCGTGTGAAGAGACTCAGATTATATGTGTCTGCAAACGATCTCTTCTGCCTCAGCGCCTTCCCTAAGGGCTGGGATCCGGAGATGGGAACCAGCGCATATCCTATCACTACCTCCGTACTCGGCGGTGTTTCAATCAAATTCTAATGCGGAGCGAATATGAAAACTAGAATATTCAGTGCAATAGCAGGCGCGGCTCTTCTCGCCACTTCCTGCCTCTCTATGGACCTGAAGCCAACCGCTCAGGGCAACAGCGAGACCTGGTACACCACCGAGGCCGAGCTTAAGATGGCGGTGAATGAGTTCTACATCCTCGGCTACTGGCAGGAGCCTTTCCTCTCAGCAGAGCAGTGGACAGATAACTTTACCTACCGCAATACCAACAGGGGAGAGGGCGGTTCTGTCCTCGACGCAACACTTACCGGTCAGACCTGGTATGTATACAATCTCTGGCAGCAGAGCTATAAACTCATTTCCCGTGCGAACTCCCTCCTGGAGAACATCCACAGGGCTGAAGAGGCCGGCATGAGCCAGGCCATGGTAGACGGCTTCAAGGCTGAGGCTTACTTTGCCAGGGCTTGCAAGTATGCAGATCTCCTTTTCTTCTACGGTGATGTTCCATACATCGACAGATACTACACCATCACCGAGGCGGAGCAGCTCCAGCGCACTCCTCTCGCCGAGGTCAAGGAGCATGTCTATGAGGATTTCGATTTTGCGATCGAGCACCTTCCTGTAGCCCATGTACCTGCATCCTCCCACTTCACCAAGGGTGCCGCCCTTGCAATGAAGGCGCGTTTCGCCATGTATATGAAGGACTGGAAGATCATGGCTGAGTCTGCAAAGGCCTGCATGGACCTCAATGTCTACAGGCTCGAGCCTGATTGGGCAAAACTCTTCCTCCAGACCACCAGGGAGAACGACGAGAAGATCTTCTGCATCCCTCGTTCCATCACCAACAGCGTAGTACTCGACCAGTGGTATGTGAAGAACGGACTTCCTAGAAATGCAGGCGGATATGCTGCAGACACCCCTTCATGGGATCTCCTCGCAGCCTTCCTCTGCACCGACGGTCTGCCTATCGACGAGTCTCCTCTCTTCGATCCTCACAATCCATTCAAGAACCGCGACCCACGCTGCTGCATGACCATCGTCGAGTTCGGCTCCGAACACTGCGGTTTCATCTACGATCCATCTCCGGTTGCAAAGAATGTCATGAACCTCACCACCGGTAAGGAACAGGCCAATAACGACTCCCGCGCCAACCAGCAGTACGCCTCATTCAACGGTCTTATCTGGAAGAAGGGCGTGGACGGCTCTTGGCTTGAGAACGGTCTCAACAGCGATGTGGACTATCTGATCATGCGCTACGCTGACGTGCTCCTCATGTATGCAGAGGCAAAGATCGAGCTCAACGAAATCGATGCAAGCGTTCTCGAGGCTATCAATTCCGTACGTGCAAGGGCATATGGCGTGAATGTGACCATGACCACCGAGTATCCTGCCGTAACTGCGACCGACCAGGCAACTCTCCGCAAGACCGTCCGTCTGGAGAGGCGTGTGGAGCTCGCAAAGGAGTGCCGTCGTTACATGGACCTCATCCGCTGGGATCTCGCAAAGAAGGCTCTCAACTCTTACAACTACATCAACCTCACCGATGCCGCAGAGTGGAAGACCAAGGTCTACGACAAGGGTCTCTACTTCTGGCCTGAGACTCCTCAGATCGACGAGGATGGTCTCGCTAACTTCGAGCCTATGGCAGAGGCAGGTCTCATCAGCAGAGGCGCTCAGAGAATCTTCCCTGAGAGGCAGATGCTCTGGCCTATTCCTACCCACGACATCGACCTTTCCAACGGTAATCTTACCCAGAATCCAGGTTATTAACAGATAATACACTATATAATGAAAGCATCACTTAAGGCTTCATTGCTCCTTCTTCCGCTTGCAATCGCATGCCAGCAGAAGGTCGACAACGAGAAGTCATGGCATAATTTCAGTGTCGAAATGACAGCCTCTGCAGAGTCTGTCGTACTCGACGAAAGCAAGAAGGATGAGGTCGCACTGACCATTTCCTGGACTGCGGCAACTGACTACGGTGACGACTATATCACCACTTACGAGTATTACGTGGAGCATGCAACCAGCGCTGCTGAGGGCGTCCACGAGTATGAGGATGACGGCGTATTTACCCGTTCCTACACCCACGAGCAGCTCCAGAACATGCTGATCAACCGCTTCGGCCAGAAGACCAGCTCCAAGAGCAAGCTCCGTTTCACGGTATCTGCTTCCTTCAGCGGTCCGTCCCTGATCATCCCGGACCAGGCCAGCGTGGAGGTTACTCTCAAGACCTATGGTCCTAAGCAGTTTGCAGGTGACGAGATCTACATCGGTGGTACTGCTGTAGGTGAGCCTGTGAAACTCACTGCCGGCAGCAATCCTGACGCATTCCAGTGGCAGGGCAACCTCAAGGCCGGCCAGCTCAACTTCCCGGTTGTCTATGGCGACGAGAACAACCTCATCGTTCCTGCAGGTTCTTCAGAAATTTCTTCTGAGCCTATGGCTGCAACCGTGGTTGACGCAGCCCAGGGCGGCGGATGGAACATAACAGTTCCGGATGCCTACAGGGTGAAACTCAATATGGCTACCAAGACTGTGGAGATCATCCCTGTATCCCAGATCTTCGAGGTGGACAAGATCTTCCTCGCAGGTACTGCCGTGAATTCAGAAGACATCGAGGTGGCTCCTTGTGTAGAACGTTCAGGTCTCTTCGCGTTCCGTGGTGAACTCAAGGCCGGTACTCTCTACATGCCTCTCGAGTTCGAAGGTGCCCGTACCCTTGCCATCGTCTCTACTACCGAGGGCGACATCAAGGACGGTAACGCAACCCAGTTCGCTCAGTCCGCTGTGGGCACTGCCAACGCCAAGGCTTGGAACATCCCTGCTGACGGTGTATACCGCGTTGTGATCGACACCGATGCGAAGACCGTGGCCATCTATTCTTCTGCTACAGACATGAAGAACATCACCGTTTCCTACAACAACACTGCAGACGGCATCAACCCTTACGTCCAGGAAGTAACTGCTCTGTGGATGTACGGTGGATTCAATGGCTGGATCTATGGTGACGCAGAGAGGATGCCTGAACTCCAGCAGAGTCTTGCAGATCCTACCGTATTCACCTATCTTGGTGAGACTCTCAAGACTGATTCCAACGACCTCAAGGTCATGGAGGACGGCACCATCGTAACCAAGAAGATCAAGGGTTATGTGACCTTCTTCGTCTACTACAAGGCCAACAACGTCTGGGCTTACGGTTCTACCGCAGCCGCAGTACGTAACAGCTACAACGGTTATGTAAGCTGCGAGTTCGGCAAGGACTATGAGTCTGTAGGCGGTCAGGGTAACAACCGTTACGCTTACTTCCTCATCCCAGAGGGATCCAACTGTGTGATCGTCAAGATCGATCCTACGAACAATACCAAGGCAACCGTAAGGTTCGAACAAAGGTAATTCCATATGGATATGATGAAAAAACAGGGGCTGGAATACGCCAGCCCCTTTATCCAGATACTCGAGATAGCATCTGAGAACGCTCTGCTTACAGCGAGCGACGAAAACAGACGAGGTTTCATCCTCGAAGATTATGAAGATGATGGTACTTTTTAAGGAGGAACGCAGTATGAAGAAGATTTTTTACTCTCTTTTTGCGCTTGTCGCACTTGCTGCCTGCAGCAAGCCGGAGGAGGCTCCTGTAGCTGACTCCGCTCCTTTCAGGATCTATCTCGATTCTCAGGATAGCAAGGCATCTTTCAATGAGGGCACTTTCGAGGTTACTTGGAAGAATGAAGAAAGCCTTCATGTGCTGGTCAACGGGGAAGCCTACAACTTCACCAAGGTTGCTGGCGAGGAGAATGCCTTCGAGTGCTCTGACTTTACTCCAGAAGACGGAGTGACCTACAGTTACGAGGTCCTGACCCCTTACAATGCCGGCTATGGCGAGGGCGTCTTTACCTATTCCGGTGGTGTGAAAGTGACCATGTACGGCCAGGGTACCGCAGTGGGATCCGAGTCTCCGTGCGTGATGATGCATCATCTGACTGCCATCATCAAGACCGTCATCGAGAACACCGGCGAGGTGGATCTCGTGGTCAACAGCATCCGCATCGAAAGCGACACTGACAACATGGGTGGACGCTACAGGATCAGCGCAGGCGAGCTCAGCCCGGTCAATCCTGTGAAGTACAGCGTGATGGACGGTCAGAATGTTTCTATTCCGGTAGGAGAGTCCAAGCCTATGTTCCTGCAGTGTGCTCCTTTCACCACGAGCGTGGGCTCAAAGCTGACCTTCACGCTTGTAGCTGGAGCCGACACCTTCACCATCGTCAAGGAATTCACGGCCGACAAGACCGCGACCTTCCACGCTGGCGGAGTTAAGACTACCACCGTACAGATCGGCAAAGAAGCACCTGTAGTGGAACCTACCGACGCGGTGACCGTGTATGTGGACTTCGGCCCAACTGCAGTTCCTAATTCGCAGTGGAATGCCGTGACTGCAGCAGCTGCCTCTGCAAATCCTGTAGGACTGAAACTCCCGGATGGCAGTGCATCGGATCTTTCCCTTGCCATCACAAACGCCTTCTCCACAACCTGGGGCGGTGCAGGCTCCGAGCCTCTGGCGACCTACACCGAGGCCGATGTCGACTTCCCTAAGGATGTCTACAAGGATGCCCTCCAGATCTCCGACGGAAATACTACCGGCAAGATCGAGATTTCCGGATGTACAGAAGGGAAGACCTATACTCTCAAAGTACTTTCCATCCGTTACAACGGCAGCCGCGATATCCGAGTTGCACGTGTAAGCTGCGGCGGAAGTTACAATGATGTGGACACAGGTGCCAAATCTGCAAGCGACATGGACAACAATTCCTTCGTGTCGACCTTCACAAACGTAAGCCCTGATGAAAACGGAGTCATTGAAATAGCAGTTTCTGCTGTCGTGGCTTCCAGGACCGATGTGGTCAACGGCTTCATCAATGCTCTCGTAATCTCTGAAGAATAAATGTTTAGACCTAAAGTATTTATGATAGCGCTCCTTGTGGCTGGGACCTTGGTCTCCTGCCACAAGGAACCTGTCAATGACGGCAGCAAGACGGAGGGGGAGACCGTGAACATTTCTCCCGACCGCAAGAGGAATCTCAAGAACCCGTTCAGCGGCTGGTTTCTTTACTCCGGTGTGGGTGACGGACTCGCAGACAATTTCTGGGAGGCCTACGACAATTTTGACAGCAGTGTGGGCAAGGTCAATGTCTCTGACTACTGCACTACCTTGCTGATCCGTTTCAAATGGTCCCAGGCAGAGCCGGAGGAGGGCAAGTATTTCTGGACCGACGACGTGAATACCAAGGAGGCTCAGAGATTGAAATATCTGGTCGAAGGAGCGAAGCAGAGGGGACTCAAGATCGCCTTCGGCTTCAGTCTCGACAGCCGCGACCAGCATTTCAACTGCACTCCTCAATATGTCAAGGACAAGGGTTGCAAGACCTTCGAGACCACTACCGGTACCTCTACGAAAGTCTGGAGTCCCTATCCGGACGATCCTGTATTCCAGGAGTGTTACGCCAAGTTCATCCACGCCTTCGCCCAGCAGTACAACGATCCCGACCTGGTGCAGTGCATCGAGGGCTTCGGCATGGGCAAGTGGGGGGAGTACCACAGTTGCAAGTACACTACAGGAGATGTTTCTCCACGCGAGGCGGTCTTCGACTATGTCTGCGACCTTTTCGCAAAAGAATTTACCAAGGTCCCGGTGGTGGCAAACGGCCACAGATGGCTAGGATGCCTCACCGAATGGGACGGAAATAAATATGACCCCGATTCGGAAAGGCTTGTGCGCAAGGCTGTGAGCAAGGGTTTTGTCGTGGGCAGTGCAGCCCTGGGCATGCACACTTATTTCTCAACCTGGGAAAAGGGCATGCTGACCTCTCTGATGTACACCGTCCCTTTTACTGCAGAAGGCGGATGGGTGCGCGCATCTCACGGAGGCTCGATCAAGGGCGACGGCTATTCTGACTGGGCTGAGGTCCGCAAGGGGGAATACGACGATGCGAAGTACATCCATGCCAACACCATGGACCTCCGCTACAACAGCAACCTCGGGGCAGGCGAGACCTGGTCCTGGTTCAATGAGGCCTACGATCTCGTGGAACGCTTCATCCAGGAAGGCATCTACCGCCTCTATCCGGACCGCGTTGTCATCCCGACTTCCGGCACCAGGGATGCCACGGTGAGCATCAAGCACAGATGGCTCAACCTAGGCTGGTCCTATTGCCCGACCAATGTGCCGGTCTATCAGAAATATAAGTTTGCCTTTGCCTTGCTCAACCCTAATACCGAGCAGCCGGCGAGGATCTTCATCATGGACGATGTGCATCCTTCTGACTGGCATCAGGGCAGCCCGAAGGAATATACTTCTAAAATCACACTCGACAAGGTGGCTGCAGGCAACTACACCTGGGCCCTTGCCATCGTAGATACGACCAAGGGCAACAGCCCGGCTATCGATCTGTCTGTAAAGACCTCCAGCCTCACTTCCGGCGGCTGGCTCAGACTTGGAAAAATTAATGTAAAATAAATATGAATAAGAGATTGTTCCTTGGACTGATTGTCGCTTTTGCAATCATGTTCAGTTCCCAGACCATCCTGGCTTCCTGCACTCCGATCGATAATCCAAAGGACGATGAAGAGCAGGTAGATCCGACCCCGACCCCGGATCCAACCCCGGATCCAACTCCTGATCCAACTCCTGATCCAACCCCTGATCCAACTCCTGATCCAACCCCCGATCCTGAACCGGAACCAGACGGAATCCTCCGCATCCTTGCGATCGGAAACAGTTTCTCCCAGGACGCTGTGGAGCAGTACCTGTGGAATCTCTTTGACGCAGATGGCCAGAAAGTGATCATCGGCAACCTCTACATCGGAGGCTGTACCCTCGAAACCCACTACAAGAACATGCAGTCCGGCGAAGGCAAGTATGCATACCGCAAGGTCGTAAACGGCACCAAGACCGAGACCCCTAACTTTGCCCTCCTCGCCGGTATCCTCGATGAGAACTGGGACGTGATCACCATCCAGCAGGCCAGCGGCAAATCCGGTCTCTATGACAGTTACACCGCTTATCTGCCTGCTCTCCTGAGCTATATCAAGGAGAAGGCTACCAACAAGAACGTCAAACTGGGCTGGCACATGACCTGGTCCTATGCCAAGACTTCCGACCACGCCGAGTTCCCTAACTACGACAAGGATCAGATGAAGATGTACCAGATGATCGTTTCTGCTGCCCAGAATGCTCTCAGGGACAATCATTTCGATTATATCATCCCATCTGGCACCGCCATCCAGAATGCCCGTACATCCTACATGGGTGATTCTTTCAACCGTGACGGCTACCATCTCGAGGTGAATTACGGACGCTATACCGCCGCCTGCACCTGGTTTGAGGCTCTCAGCGGCAAGAGCGTAGTGGGCAATACCTACAAGCCTGCTGCTGTGGACGAATCTCAGGCTGGAGTTGCCCAGAACGCCGCCCATATGGCAGTTACCAAGCCTTATGAGGTGACCGACATGGTGGACTTCAAGAAGCCTTTCCTCGGCAATCCTGAATTCAAGGCTCCCGTATGGGTGGACTTCGGTGGCGGCAGCACCGCTCCGTCCGAGGCCTGGAACCGCGTGACCACCTTCTCAACCACCGAACCGGTCTACCTCAAGTCCTCTACAGGCGACTGGTCTCCTATCTCCATCAGCGCCCTCAATGGCTTCACCGCCTCACACAATGGCGTGGGCAGCGAGCCAGACAAGGAAATCGTCATCGGCGAGATGAAATTCGCAAAGGCGGTCTGGGCAGATGCCATCATGATCGGTGGCACCAAGAATGAAGGTGACAAGGGCCCTGCGAGCGTAGTGCTCAGCGGCTTCGATCCTGCAGCCACCTATTCGGTTTCGATACTCGCAGTCCGCTTCAACGGAAGTGCAACCGCCCGTATTTCTGAATATACCGTAGCCGGTGCAAGCACTTCAGAGGCAAAGACCATCTACACCGGCATGAAGACTTGGCCTGGCGATGATGCTGATTTCTCACCGTTCATGGTAAGTTATACTTCGGTAAAGCCCGCCTCGAACGGAGACATCACCGTCAATGTCAAGGCAATAGACACCACTCTTGCTTGCGACGGACACATCAGCGCACTCGTAATTGCCAAAGAATAAGTCTCAGATGAACTTGACAAAACAGATACTTGCAGCAGTCGCATTGGCTCTGCTTTCCGTTTCAGGAATGGCCCAGGACAAGGTCTTGGACCTTTCCGGTGAATGGGGATTCCAAGCCGACGTGATGGATTTCCGCAGGGGCTCGCTTTCTCCCCGTTACAAGCACAAACTGCAGTCCACCATCATGCTCCCAGGAACCACTGACGACAACAAGATCGGTTTCGAGAATCCTTATTGCTATGTGGACCGTCTGACCCGTCTGTACGAGTACATGGCCCCTGCCTGGTATCAGCGTGACATCGAATTCCCCGCTGACTGGGCCGGCAAACGCATTTTCCTCTACATGGAACGAACCCACTGGCTTTCCTGCGTGTGGGTGGATACCAAGGAAGTCAGCCGCCAGGACTATGTGAGCGTTCCACACGTTCACGACATCACGGATTTCGTGACTCCGGGCCAGACTCACAGGATTACCCTTTGTATCGATAACCGTTTCCAGTATGAGACCCATAAGTGGGATCATGCCCACACGGAATTCACCCAGATCAACTGGAACGGCATCCTCGGAGAGTTCAAACTCTATGCCCTGGATCCGGTCTATGTGGAAGAGATGCAGATGTATCCGGATGTGGATCAGAGCAGCGTGGAAGCGCGTCTGACCATAGAGAACACCACAGGCAAGGATACTGATGCCAGGATCCGCCTCAGCGTCTGCTCTCCGGACGGAAAGACTGTTGTCAAGGAAAGCAAGGCCCATCTTTCTCCAGGGGAGAACCTGCTTTCTGAAACCGTAGGACTCGAGGATGTCCAGTTGTGGGACGAATTCAATCCCGAGCTCTACAAAGCCAAGGTCGAGATTGTTTCCGAGGACGGCTCCCAGCACTCTCTCAGCGTCGATTTCGGCATGAGGAGCATAGGTCGCGACAGGCACCACATCCTGCTCAACGGACACCCTATACACCTGCGTGGCACCGTGGAGAACGCTGTCTTCCCTAAGACCGGTTATGCTCCAGTGGAAGAAGAGGAGTGGACCAGGATCATGTCCATATGCAAGGATTATGGTCTCAACCACATGCGTTTCCATTCCTGGTGTCCTCCAGATGCTGCTTTCCGTGCAGCGGACAAGGCAGGTATCTATTTCGAGATCGAGATGCCTATGTGGGGCAAGGATGCTTTGGAAGACGAGGCCCGCTACAATTTCTTCCGCAGGGAGATCATGGCCATCCTCAAGTACTATGGCAACCATCCGTCCTTCCTGCTCTACTGCAACGGCAACGAGATCCAGGGTAATTTCGATTTTGTGGAAGAACTCACTTCCAGCGCGATAGCAAAAGATTCCCGCCATCTCTACAGTGGATCTACCGCAAGGACACGCGTCCCTTCAGACCAGTACTACATTTCCCAGGATACGCCTAAGGGCCCTGCTAAGGTGTATGAAGGCCGCCCGGGAACCGATTGGGACACCAACGAGGCCTGTGATGTGGACGTGCCTATCATATCGCACGAATCCGGCCAGAGGTGCGTCTATCCGCACTTTACCGAGATCTCGAAATATCACGGCCCTGTGAGACCGCGCAATCTGGAACTCTGGCGCGACATGCTTGCCGCCAACGGTATGGCCGACCAGGCCGAAGACTTCTTCCGTGCCTCCGGAGCCTTGACCGTACTCGAGTATAAGGGAGTAATGGAAGCACATCTCCGCTCCTCCAAGAGCGCCGGCTTCCAGCTGCTTTCCATCAATGACCTCCCGGAACAGGGCTATGCTCCTGTGGGCATCCTGGACCCTTTCTGGGATTCCAAGGGCCTGATCACCCCAGAGCAGTGGAGGCGTTTCTGCGCTCCTTCCACCGTGCTGCTCCGTTTCCCGAAATGCACTTTCTACAACGATGAAAAGTTTGAGGCGAAGGTAGAAGCCTACAACTATACCCCGTCTGTCTCGAAGGCTGCATCCATCAGCTGGAAACTGCTCGATTCCGACGGCAGGATTCTCCGCAAGGGCAATGCCGGCAAGATGAGTTTCGATGCCTATGCCGTTTCCCCTGGCCGTAGTTTCAGCATTGACTTCAAGAGTCTCAGACTCAAGAAAGCCAGCAGTCTGAAACTCGTCGTGGCAATAGCTGGTGTGGGCGAGAACAGCTGGGACCTATGGGTCTATCCTCATGTACGTCAGGCCTCCAGTGACTCTGAAGTGATGTATGCCACCAGCCTCGATGAAGCAGCGAAGGACCATCTTTCTAAGGGTGGCAGGCTGGTGCTGACGCCGGATCCTGAGCAGGTAGAGGGCCGTAAATCGGTCTTCCCTAACCATTTCTGGAACCCTATCATGTTCGCATGGAAGCCTATGACCATCGGCTGCCTGATAGATCATAACTCGCACCTTTTCGATGCTTTCCCTTGCTCTTATCACACCGATTGGCAGTGGTGGGACATCATCCCTGCTTCCAAGGTCATTGAGATGCAGGAAGCCCCTGCTGGGCTGCGTCCTTTCATCCAGGTCATCGACGCTTTTGACAGCAACCGCAAACTGGGCCTCGGGTTCGAAGCCAGGATGCTCGGTGGCAGTCTTCTGCTGATGCCTTTGAGGATGGATGCCGAGTTCCAGGCCAGCCCTGCGGCTATGAATTTCATGTACAGTCTGGACAAATATGTCCACAGTCAGGATTTCAATCCTTCGGCCGAAGTAGACGAAGACTTCCTCAGTACTTTCCTCCGCTGATAATATTTTATATATTTGTATCATGACAAGACTACGCAACTTAACCTTGCTTGCTGCCGCCCTGCTGTTCTCGCAGGTGGCGGCCTACTCGATTGGTACAAGTGAATATCGTTTCCACCGTATGCCTGAGACTTCATATTACGGTGGCATCAACAGTATTGCCGAAGATGCACTGGGACGTATCTGGTTCACTGGTACGGATGCTTTCTTCGTCTTTGACGGGATTGCCTTCAAGCAGGTAAGACTGGAAAACCCTTCTCCGGGGACCCCTCTCGATTACCGTTCCGTCCGTTCCACTCCGGACGGCAGCCTCTTCGTGTCCACCAATGTGGGTCTCTTCCGCATGGACCATGAAACAGGTGAATTCATCCTGGAGAGTCCTTGCGGCTTTTCCATCCTGGAAATCGACGGGCAAGGCCGCTTGTGGTTCCTGATGGATGATGTGCTGACCTGCCGTGCTTGGGACGGAAGCCTCAGCTCCTATCCTCTGAAGGATGTCAGGCCCGATGCCTGCCATTGCACCCCTTCCTCTGTTTTCATTTCCGCTTCCTCCACCTTATGGCGCCTGGATGTACAGACTGGTGCATTTTCGCTCATGGGAACATATGCAGACCGTTCCGCGGATAGGAATCAGTCGCCCGCAATCGCGGACATCGAGGAACTGGACGGGAAGTATTACATTCTTTCCGAGAGCGACGGCATATTCCAATGTACCCCGGACGGCAGCGTGACAGCACATTTCGCCGCTCCGCGTGAGAACGGAAAGGCGGTTCTGAGCAAGCAGCTCCACATCGGTGCTGACGGAAACATCCTGGTGGCGACCCAGACTGGTCTGCAGTTCGTTGATCCGCGTACAGGCGAAACCAGCCTGATGCACTCCGATCTGAAGAATCCGCATTCCATACCGAACGAATCGGTCTGGTGCTTCAGCCCCGGCAACGAAAGGGGATTGTGGATAGGAACATATGGTGGCAAGCTGGCCTACCAGTCCTTCGAAGACGATGACGTAACCGTGCTGAACCCGTCCGTGGACGGCTTGAACCATCCGATCGTGAGCGCTTTCGCGGAAGATGCTCAGGGACGGCTCTGGATCGGCAGCGAGGGCGGCGGACTGCTTTGCCGTGATCTTGAACACAACTGTTTCGTGGACTTCCAGATCAAACAGTCGCAGCCGTCTGATATTTCCAGGATCAAGAGGCTCAAATGCATAGGTAACACTCTCTACATCGCATCTTTCCGCGGCGGCATATGCTGCCTGGACCTGAACAATTACACTCTACGCAATCTCAATATCCTGGATCCAGACGACCACAGCCCTCTGTCTGTCTATGATTTTGAGGTGGACGGGAACGATGGCATCTGGTTGTCCAATCCGGACACGGACCTCATGTACTGGAAACGTTCTACGGGGAAAGTGGAGAGAGTTTACGGCCTGGAGCCTGACGGTTCCGAGTCACGTCTGAGGACTGAAGCTATCTCCAAGAGCCCGGACGGAATGCTTGTACTGGCAACTCATGTCGGAGTCGTCGTGGTTGATCCTGTCAGCAGGGAGATCATCAGACGCTTCAGAATTGAAGGCAATGACATACGCCTGAATAATCTGACTTGTTTCTGCAGGACCGGCCTGTCTGAGATCTGGTTCGGTACCAAAGGAGCCGGAGTAGCCAGACTGAGTCTGGATGGAGGCATGGAACTCGTCAGGGACTCCGAGGGCAGGGGACTTGATGGCATCTGTGTCTTTGGCATACTCAGGGACAATGTCAGCGGCGATGTCTGGATGAGTACCGATTCCGGCCTCTATGTCTATCGCAAGGAAAGCGGCTTGTTCGAGAAGTCGAACATTGGTTCCAAAGGAGAGTGCGGTGCCTATTATCTCAGGTCTGCCTTCTCTGCCAGCGACGGCAGACTGATTTTCGGCGGCACCAACGGACTGATATCGTTCAATCCGTTGAAGGTCAACAGGAACAGTTACAAGCCTAAGGCTTTCTTTACCTCTTTCCTTGTGAATGACCAGCCTTATGGCAGACCTGGTCAGCCGGTGAGACTGAAGCGCAGGCAGTCCAATTTCGAGATTGGTTTTTCTTCTGACAGTTACCTGGAAATCGAAAAGAATAGTTTTGCCTACAGGATGGTCGGTCTTTCCGACAAGTGGACCGTCTTGCCGGCCGGGCAGAATTTCGTCCGTTTCCTGAACCTCCGTGCCGGACATTACCGCTTTGAGGTGAAGGCTGCCAACAATGTCGGAATCTGGGGGGACGAGGTAAGTTCCATCCGCATCGTGATCAAGCCGCATCCTCTGTTGTCGCCTCTTGCCTGGCTGGTGTACATATTACTGATAGGCATCCTCGTGTGGACCCTCTGGAACTATACGACCCGAAGGAAGATGCTCGAGCAGCAGTTGGAACTGGAAATGGAGAAAGAAGAGAATCTCCGTGAACTCAATCGCGTGCGCAATGAGTTCTTTACAAATATTTCCCATGACCTGAAGACTCCGCTGACCTTGGTAGTGGACCCTCTGAAACAGCTGGAACAGCAGATCCCGTCCGATGCTCCATATCAGAACCTGGTGTCTATGATCGGCAGGAATGTGGCCAGGATACAGCGTATGCTCACCCAGTTGCTCCAGTTCCGTCAGATAGAGACGGTAAAGGCTCCTGTCAATGTGGGCCCTGGTGATATTGTCAAGTTCGTGGACAGTGTCTTCTCTCTCTTTGAGTTCTATGCGAACAAGAAGCAGATCGAGACCGAATTCTTGTCCTGGGTGGAGTCTTATCCTGCGTTGTTTGATGCTGAAATGGTCGAGAAGGTCTTTACCAACCTTTTCTCCAACGCCATCAAATATACCACCGAGGAGGGATACGTCGGTGTGCGCATCGCTCTGGCAGGCGAAGCAGAAATCCCTGCGGACGAGTCAGTGAGCCCCGAGGCGACCTGGATCAGTTTCACCGTGACCAATTCTGGCAGCGAGATCCCTCAGAGCAAATACAAGTCCATCTTCGAGCCTTTCAATGATGAGGGCAAGACCAAGCTCGAGTTCGAATCGCATACCGGTCTGGGCCTGGCGATCGTGCAGGCTCTGGTGACCGACATGAAGGGTACCATCTCCGTGGCCTCCGCAGACAACAACGTAAGTTTCACCGTTCTGCTGCCTCTGGTGCCTTGTGAGGAAAGTGCTGCCGTGGTGGTCCCTGAAGAGACCCAGGAGGATGTCTATGACTACGCCACGGCAGAAATCGATGCCATGATCAGCGAGATAGACGAGATGCAGGAAGAAGATGTCAATCACACCCGCAAGGCCGACGATGTCCTGGTGATCGAGGACGACGCGCAACTGCGTTCATATCTGGAGAAGAGACTTTCCAAGCATTATAACGTCTATACGGCCGCAAACGGTAATGACGGCATCGCCAAAGCCGGCCGCATTATGCCTCGTGTCATCATCACCGACCTGCTTATGCCTGGAGCCAGCGGCTTCGAGGTCTGCCAGGCCTTGAGGAATGATATCAAGACTTCCCATATTCCTATAATAGCCCTCTCGGCCACCGGAGACAACACCAATTTCAAGATCGAGGCGCTTGAAAGCGGTGCGAATGTGTTCATTGACAAACCGGTGGACATGGATTACCTTCTCAAGCAGGTGGCCAACCTGATCCGCAACCAAGACAAACTCAAGGAACTCTTCAGCCGCAGGTTCGTAGCCGAGCCGTCGAAGATTGCGACCAGTTCAGTGGATGAGGAACTCATGAAGAAGGCAGTCGGCTTCATAGAGAGGAATTTTGAAAATGAAGATTACGGCGTGGAGGACTTTGTGTCCGACATGGCCATCGCCAGGACCAGGCTCTACCAAAAGATCAACGATCTCACCGGCATGAGCATCAAGGAGTTCATCCTGGATATACGACTCAAGAGAGCAAGCCAGCTTCTCAGGGAGTCAGAGTACACAATCGCGGAGATCTCGACCATGACAGGTTTTGCGAGTCCGAAGTACTTCAGTGTTTGCTTCAGACGCCACTTCGGTCAGTCTCCGACAGAATTCAAAGCAAATGCAGATGCAGAGTAGTTTCCTTAGGATCGCCAGGAGCCTTTTCCTGGCCGCAGCCATGCTTGCAGGCGTCGCTGCCCACGCACAGTCTCAGGTTTTCGTGGAGGCTGAGAACTTCAGCAGCAAAGGCGGCTGGCAGGTCGATCAGCAGTTCATGGACATCATGGGGTCCCCTTATCTGATTGCCCATGGCATGGGTATTCCGGTGAGCGATGCCTCCACCGTTCTCAAACTTGAAAAGGGCGTATGGCATGTATGGGTACGTACCTATAACTGGACTTCTCCATGGACTTCCGAGAAGGGCCCGGGTTCCTTCGTGGTGAAGGTCGATGGCAAGAGCCTCGGCAGGGAGTTAGGCTGCACTGGTTCGTCCTGGGAATGGCAGTACGCCGGCTGTGCCAAAGTCCGAAAGAGCAAGACCACGCTCAGCCTGAGTGATCTCAGCGGCTTCGACGGCAGGTGTGACGCGATCTTCCTGAGCAAGGATGAGAATGTCTCGCTGCCTGCTGACGTGAAGGGCAACAATGAACTCCGCAGAAGCATGAATCCGGTACTGAGCAGCACCAGGAACTACGATTTCGTGGTCGTGGGTGGCGGTATCGCCGGTATGTGTGCTGCTGTGACTGCAGCCCGCAGCGGCCTGAAAGTCGCCCTGGTCAATGACCGTCCTATCCTCGGCGGAAACAACAGTTCCGAGATCAGGGTGCATCTGGGCGGACATGTGGAACTCGGTCCTTACAACAGGCTCGGACGCATGCAGAGAGAGTTCGGCCACACCAGGAAGGGCAATGCCAATCCGGCTGAATACTATGAGGATGAAGCCAAGCAGAGGTTCATAGATGCAGAAGAAAACATCGACCTCCTGGCTCCATACCACGCTTTTGCCGTAGAAACAAGCAATGACAGGATAGTCTCAGTTACCATCAAGCACATCGAAAACGGCGAGGAAATCATCCTTCAGGCTCCGATCTTCTCCGATTGTACAGGTGACGGAACCATAGGCTATCTCGCGGGTGCGGACTGGACCCAGGGCCGCGAGGCCAAGTCCGAGTTCAACGAGCGCTCGGCTCCGGAAGTAGCGGACCAGTTGGTCATGGGTGCTTCCGTGCAGTGGTATTCCAAGGAAGATAAGACAGAAACCAGTTTCCCTGAGTTCTCCTACGGCGTGACCTTTGATTCCACCAACGCCCAGAAAGTCACCATGGGCGAGTGGACCTGGGAAACCGGCATGAACAGAGACCAGGTCTGGGAGGCCGAAAGGGTCAGAGACTACGGCCTGCTCGTCGTGTATTCCAACTGGAGTGCACTCAAGAACCATGTGGAGAAAGAGAAATATGCCCGTCGCAGCCTCGACTGGGTGGCTTATGTGGCCGGTAAAAGAGAGTCGCGCCGTCTGCTGGGTGACCATATCCTCGACCAGAACGACATAGACAAGGCGATCCATTACGATGACGCCACCTGTACTACCTCGTGGAGCATCGACCTTCACTTCCCGGACAAGAAGAATACACAACTTTTCCCAGAGAACGAGTTCAAGTCGGCTACCGTGCACGACTGGATTTTTCCGTATGAGATTCCATACAGATGCTTCTATTCCAGGAACATATCCAACCTTTTCATGGCCGGCCGCAACATCAGCTGCACCCACATCGGTCTCGGCACCGTGCGTGTGATGAGGACCACCGGTATGATGGGTGAGGTCGTGGGTATGGCCGCAAAAATCTGCAACGAGAAATCCTGCGATCCGCGTGCTGTCTACACCGACTATCTTCCGGAACTCAAGGCGGCTATGAAAAAGGGCGCCGCAAAGGAGGGTGTGGAACTCAATAACCAGAAATTCAATCTGGCAAACAAGTTCCTGCCTAAGCCTAAGGCCTATGTCGATGCCGATCCTGAGCATGCATCTACTTCCTGCTACGCCGTGCTGGACGGAGAGACTCTTCATCTTGGCAACTCTCTGATACACAGGTCGTTCAAATGGAACGGAGGCAATCTCATTACCCTCGCGATCGAGGACAAGACCACTGGCAGGGAGTTCCGCAACAAGGCCGATGCTCCTGACTTTGTCGTGAGTGAAACTCCATCTGAAGCCTCTGACGGTAATCTGGAAGTCACTTTGGTTCCTTCTGATGGTATTCGTCCGGCGCATATGCTCGCCGTCGTGTCCTACCGTTACGGCGACTATGAGATCAGACGCGAATGGCGTATTTACGAGAATTGCCCGGCTCTGGCAGTGGACAATTTCGTTCGGAGCCTGAGCGGGAAGGCGGCAGGTCTTTCCAAGAATGCTTCGGACAATGTGGCCGATCATAAGAATATTGAATCCAAGGAGGATATGCAGCAGGGACGCAAGCAGTCCTTGCGTCTGGACCTGTTCGTGCCAGGCGGCGACCATTGGCACGCCAAGGCTGTCGAGTTCAGCGATGTCACCGACTGGAACAACAACCTCGTCAAGACCGTGGATTTCATACCATACCGCAAACTGGGTTACCGCGGAAACCTGCTTTTCGCGCGTGACACCGACGGCAACGGACTCTTCTTCCTCAAGGAGGCGCCATGCTCTTCAGTGCAACTGGCATATCCGGGCAAGGATTTCGAAGTCGAGGCCGGCTCCTTCGCCGTGGTGGGACTCGGTGCTGAAGCATCGGATCTCGCAGGAGGGGAGTGGGTAAAACTCTACTCCTGCGTCACCGGAGCCTACGGTGTGGGTGAACTTGCAGCGCTGCAGGCTCTCCGCTGCTATCAGAAGCAGATCCGTGTCCACATGGAGGGCAGGGACGAAATGGTGATGATGAACACCTGGGGCGACCGCAGTCAGGACGCTAAGGTGAATGAGTCATTCTGCATCCAGGAACTCGAGAAGGCTGCCCGCCTGGGTATTACCCATTTCCAGATCGACGATGGCTGGCAGGAAGGCAAGAGCCCCAATTCCGCAGTTGCAAAGGGCTCTTTCAAGAACATCCACGACAACCCTCTGTATTGGACTCCGGCCAGGGACAAGTATCCGCACGGCCTCGCTCCAGTGGTGGCCAAGGCCAAGGAACTCGGAATCGAACTCGGTCTGTGGTTCAATCCCAGCGTACAGAATGATTTCGAGGACTGGGAGAAGGATGTGGAGGCTGTCGTAAGGCTCTATGAGGAGTACGGCATCAAGGTCTTCAAGATTGACGGGCTTGCAGTACCGACCAAGAAAGCAGAAGCCAATCTCAGGAAGTTCTTCGACGGCGTGTTGGAGAAGACAGCCAACCAGGTAGTTTTCAACCTGGACGCCACCGCAGGCCGCCGTGGAGGCTACCATATGTTCAATGAATATGGCAACACCTTCCTCGAGAACCGCTATACCGACTGGAGGAATTACTATCCGTACTGGACCCTGCGCAACCTCTGGCAGCTCAGTCCTTATGTGCCTGCAGAAAGGCTCCAGATCGAATTCCTCAACAAGTGGAGGAATGCCGAGCGCTACGAAGGCTGCGAATTTGCTCCTCAGTCCTATGATTTCAGCTATATCTTCGCAACTTCCATGGCCGGTCAGCCCCTGGCCTGGATGGAAGCATCCAATCTTCCTGAAGAAGCCTACGACTGCGCCCAGCTGATCAAAGATTATGTCTCCCTTGCCCCTGAATTCCACGAGGGCACCATTCTGCCGATAGGAAACGAACCTTCCGGCCGCTCCTGGACCGGTTTCCAGTCCGTGAACGGCAATAAGGGCTTCGTACTCGTGTTCAGGGAGGACAACGAAGATGAAAGCCAGGATCTGAAGACCTGGTTCCCTCAGTCTGCAAAGGTGAATTTCACCTGCGTGCTCGGCTGTGGATCCGATTTCTCCTCAAGCGCTTCGAAGGATGGCTCGATTACATTCAGCCTTCCTCGGAAGAACAGTTTTGCGATGTATCGTTACCAAATCGACAAATAATTCCAGACTATGAATATGCGAAAGAAACTTACAGCCCTGGCTGTGCTGGCCTTAGCCTTCTGCGTTTCCACACGCGTGAACGCCCAGACTCAGCCAGAACTTATCCAGAACGTCTATGGACGCGACATCAGCCTGCTCAACGGCAAGTGGAACGCCATCATAGATCTCTATGACCAGGGCAGAGGTAAGAAGATGTGGCTCAATCACAAAGTTGAGAACGATACCCAGTTCTACGAGTACTCCTGGGAGAACGGCATCCGTCTGAACGTCCCGGGCGACTTCAACAGCCAGCTGCCAGAACTCCAGTACTACGAAGGTACAGTCTGGTATTCGAGATATTTCGACGTGGACGGCGGCGTGCTTCCATCGGAGAATACTTTCCTCTACTTCGGCGCTGTCAGCCAGCGCTGCACCATCTGGCTCAACGGCGAGGAACTCGCCAGCCATGACGGTGGTTTCACTCCTTTCCAGATCGATGTGACCGGTAAACTCAAGGCCAAGGACAATTTCATCGTGGTCGAGGTCAGCAACAAGCGCCGTCCCGATGCCATCCCGGCTATGTCCTTCGACTGGTGGAGTTACGGCGGAATCACCCGCGACGTGATGCTCGTCAGGACTCCTAAGGTCTATATCAAGGACTATATGGTGCAGTTGGACAAGACCAAGGCCGACCTCATCAACGCCTCTGTGACCATGTCCGGAAACGTCCCTGCAGGCTCCAGCGTGACGCTCAGCATTCCTGAACTCAAGCTCAAGGAGAAGATCGTGCTGGGTGCGGATGGAAAGGGCCGTGCAGCCATCAAGGCAAAGAAACTCCAGAGGTGGTCTCCGGACGATCCTAAACTCTACGAGGTCAGACTGGACTACAGCGGTGGGGACAGCGTCTGCGAACAGATAGGCTTCAGGAACATCGCTGTGGACGGCACCCGCATCCTCATCAATGGCCAGAACACCTTCATGTGCTGCGTATCCTTCCACGAAGAGATTCCTCAGCGTATGGCGCGCGCCTGCACCGAAGAAGATGCCTATATGCTTCTCAATGAGGCCAAGGCTCTGGGTGTCAATATGATAAGACTGGCGCATTATCCTCAGAACGAGCACATCGTAAGGCTGGCAGAGAAGATGGGTATCGTGCTCTGGCAGGAAATCCCTGTATGGCAGGGCATCGATTTCGCGAACGAAGAAACGATGGACAAGGCTCTGACCATGTTCTCCGAAATGCTTTATCGCGACAAGAACCGCTGTGCTGTGGGCTTCTGGGGCGTGGCCAACGAGACCCGTCCTTCCGAGGCTCGCAACGCCTTCCTTCGCAAAGAGCTCGAGTTCGCGCGCAGCATCGATGACACCCGACTCTATACCGCCGCCTTCGACAATGTATATTATAAAAAGGAATATGGCGAGTTCCGCATCGAAGATCCGCTCGTGGACGAACTCGACGTGGTTTCGTTCAACAAGTATATGGGCTGGTATGCCCCATGGCCTTGCGACCCGTCCGACTGCAAGTGGAATGTGGCCCCAGGCAAGCCTGTGATTATCTCGGAGTTCGGCTGTGAGGCACTCTACGGACAGCGTGGCAACGGCAAGGCTGCCAGTTCGTGGACTGAGGACTATCAGGCCGAGCAGTTCCGCAAGAACCTCGAGATGTTCGCCCAGATCCCGAATCTGGCTGGCGTGAGCCCATGGATTCTCTTCGACTTCCGTTCTCCGTTCCGCTTCCATCCGACCAATCAGGACGGCTGGAACCGCAAGGGACTGGTGTCTGACCAGGGTATGCGCAAGAAAGCCTGGTACATAATGCACGACTACTATGCGCAGAAGAAGGCCGAATACGCCTCTTCTGCAGCCCAGAAGCCGGCTCCGGCAGAGAAGGAGACCAAGTCTTCCAAGAAGAATGCTCCGGCAGTGGAAATCCCTCTCTACAAGGACGCCAGCGCTCCACTTGAGCGCCGAGTGGAAGATCTGCTCGCCAGGATGACTCTGGAAGAGAAGATCCTGCAACTTAACCAGTATACTCTCGGCCGCAACAACATCGAGAACAACCTCGGTGAGACCGTGAAGCAGGTGCCTGCTGAGGCCGGTTCCGTTATCTACTTCGGAGACGACGCTGAACTCAGGAATGCCATGCAGAAACGCTGCGTGGAGGACTCCCGCCTGGGCATTCCTATGATCTTCGGTCACGATGTGATCCATGGATACAAGACCATCGCTCCGGTACCGCTTGCAATGGCTGCCAGCTGGAATCCGTCCCTCGTGCAGGAATCCTGCATGTACGCTGCCAGGGAAGCATATGACTGCGGCGTGGACTGGACCTTCTCACCAATGGTGGATGTGGCCCACGACCCTCGCTGGGGCCGTGTGATGGAAGGCTATGGCGAAGATCCATATCTGGCTTCCGTATTCTGCCAGGCAGCGGTCAGGGGCTATCAGGGAGAGGACCTCAGCGCTCCGGGCACGATCGCAGCCTGCCTCAAGCACTTCGTGGGCTATGCCGCTTCCGAGGCCGGACGAGACTATGTCTACACCGAAATATCAGACCAGACTCTCTGGGACACCTATTTCCCTCCGTTCAAGGCTGGCGTGGACGCCGGAGCCTGCACGCTCATGAGTTCTTTCAACACCATCAGCGGCATTCCTGCGTCTGCAAACCATTACACAATGACTGAGATACTCAAGGATAGATGGGGCTTCGACGGTTTCCTCGTTTCGGACTGGGATGCCATCAAGCAGCTCATCAACCAGGGTATGGCAAAAGATCAGAAGGAAGCCGGAATGCTGGCATTCAACGCCGGCCTTGACATGGATATGGTCGACGACATATATCGTAAATATATGGCCGAGCTGGTGCAGGAGGGTAAGATCTCCGAGAGACTCATCGACGACAGCGTACGCAGGGTTCTGCGCATCAAGTTCCGTCTCGGTCTCTTCGAGCATCCATACACCGATGTGAAGCCATCTTCCAAGATCTATCTGCAGCCTGACGCCCTCGCATCTGCCGAGGAACTTGCGCAGCAGTCCATGGTGCTCCTCAAGAACGAGGCTTCTCTGCTGCCGCTCAAGGGCGTTTCGAAGATTGCCCTCATCGGTCCTCATGTCAACACCCAGAAGGACCTGATGGGTAACTGGAGAGGCAGGGGAGAAGACAAGGACATCATCAGACTGTCCGATGGCTTCCGCAAGGAATTCCCTGGTGCCCAGATACTTGTTGCGGAAGGTTGCGGCATCGAGGAGGCTGATGAGAACTTGCTCGCTCAGGCCCTCGAGGCAGCCAAGGAGGCAGACGTGGTCGTGCTGACGGTAGGCGAGAAGGCCGCCTGGTCCGGAGAGAATACTTCCCGCACCACCATCGCCATCCCTCAGTGCCAGATCGAACTGCTTAAGGCCGTGAAGGCCTGCGGCAAGAAGGTGGCTGTGCTCGTGGCTTCGGGCCGTCCTAACGATCTTTCTGCCGTGGAGCCTCTTGCAGACGCCCTGCTGGAGATCTGGATGCCTGGCACAACTGCCGGCAAGGCAGTAGCCGGAATTGTCAGCGGACGCTACAATCCTTCCGGACGCCTGCCGATCACCTTCCCTATGTCCACAGGCCAGATTCCGATCTACTACAACCGACGCAACAGCGGACGCCGTGGCACTCAGGGCATCTACAAGGATATGAGCAGCGATCCTCTCTATACTTTCGGCTACGGCCTGTCCTACAGCAGCTTTGAATACTCCGACATTCAGCTTTCTGCAAGCGAAATCACTGCGGACACTGCGCTGGAAGTGAAGGTAAGCGTTAAGAACACGTCAGATACAGATGGAATGGAGACCGTTCAGCTCTACATCTGCGACCCATACTGCAGCATCGCCCGTCCGGTAAGGGAGCTCAAGGCTTTCGATAAGAAACTCATCAAGGCAGGAGAAAGCGTGGAGTTCGGATTCACCCTCGATCCGATGAAGGACCTCGCGTTCGTGGACCGCAACGGACAGCCTCTGCTTGAGACCGGCGAATTCCATATTTTCGTGGGCGGCAAGAAAGCAAGTGTGACACTCCGTTAAGACATTGCTATGAGATTTATCAATAGGACAATTGCAGTCGTGATCGCCTCGCTGGCGGGCATACCGCTTCACGCCCAGAGGTCTGAAACCCTTCTGACAAACTGGAATTTCCACCTTGGAGATGTTCCGGAGGCTGTTTCTCCATCGTATGATGATTCTTCGTGGGAGGATGTGAAGGTCCCTCACGACTGGGCCATCAAGGGGCCTTTCGACATAGAGAATGACCTCCAGAGAGTGGCCGTAACCCAGGATGGGGAAAAGGTCGCTACCCTGAAGACGGGGCGTACTGGCGGCCTTCCTTATGTGGGATGCGGCTGGTATCGCTGCACTTTCGAGACCAAGGCTGACAGCCGCATGGAACTGCTTTTCGACGGGGCCATGTCCGAGGCCAGGGTCTATGTGAACGGCAAGGAGGCCTGTTTCTGGCCCTATGGCTACAACAGTTTCCACTTCGATGTCACCGAGCTGCTGAACGCTCCCGGCGAAACCAATGTGCTTTCCGTGCGTCTGGAAAACCTGGAAAGGTCTTCCCGCTGGTATCCGGGTGCAGGTCTCTTCCGGAATGTCCATCTGATATCCACTTCAGTCCTGGCTAATGTTCCCGTCTGGGGTACCTATGTCACCACTCCTTCTGTATCGGCAGAATCTGCCACGGTGAAACTGCGCATCTCTACGGAGGCTTCAGTCCAGAAGATCATCGAATACAGGACGGAGATCCTGGACGCCGAGGGCAACAAGGTCGCAGACCGTGTCTCCAGAGCGATGTTCCACGAAGGAGTGGAGCATACCCAGCAGTTTGTCATCAAGGATCCGGTCCTCTGGTCGCCTGAGACCCCCTATCTGTATACAGCAATCACGAGCCTCTTCGTGGAAGGGGAGTGCACCGATCGCTACGAAACCCGCTTTGGCGTACGCAGCATCGAAATACGTCCGGAAGAAGGTTTCTTCCTAAACGGTTCGAGGCGTCAGTTCCAGGGCGTCTGCAACCACCATGATCTGGGCCCTCTCGGAGCGGCAGTGGATGCCTCTGCCCTGAGGCATCAGTTGGAACTGCTCAAGGACATGGGCTGTGATGCCGTCCGCACTTCCCACAATATGCCAGCCCCGGAACTCGTCCGCCTCTGCGACGAGATGGGACTCATGATGATGATCGAGCCTTTCGATGAGTGGAACGACGCCAAGTGCACCAACGGCTACCATCGTTACTTCGATGAATGGGCTGAGAAGGATATGATCAACATGCTGCACCAGTGGCGCAACAATCCTTGCGTGGTCATGTGGAGCATCGGCAATGAAGTGCCTTCGCAGAATAGTCCGGAGGGCTATAAGACCGCTGCTTTCCTGCAGGACATCTGCCACCGCGAGGATCCTACCCGTCCGGTGACCTGCGGCATGGACCAGGTGGACGCCGTCCTGGCAAACGGATTTGCTGCCATTCTGGACGTCCCTGGCTTCAACTACAGGACCTATAAGTATCTGGAGGGTTATGCCCAGTTGCCTCACGGTTTCCTGCTGGGTTCGGAAACCGCTTCCACTGTCAGTTCCCGGGGTACCTACCATTTCCCGACCGTAAAAGGCTTCAGCCTGCTTCATCCGGACCACCAGTCCACAGGTTACGACCTGGAGGCCTGTTCCTGGTCCAATATCCCGGATGTGGACTTTGCCCTTGCCGAAGACTATCCTTGGAGTCTGGGGCAGTTCGTATGGACCGGATTCGACTACCTTGGCGAGCCGAGTCCGTATTCCACCGACGCCTGGCCGAGCCACAGTTCCGTCTTCGGAATCATAGACCTGGCTTCTCTGCCCAAAGACCGTTACTACCTCTACAGAAGCGTCTGGAACCATGTCGATGAGACTCTCCATGTGCTACCGCACTGGACCTGGCCTGGCCGCGAAGGAAAGATTACACCTGTTTTCGTGTACACTTCCTATCCCGAAGCAGAACTCTTTGTGAACGGCGTTTCCCAGGGCCGTCAGAAGAAGAACCCGAAGGCCTCATATCCGGCTCAGGGACTGCAGGACGAGGCTCTCGAAAGCCGCTATCGTCTCATGTGGAACGATGTGGTCTATCAGAAGGGCGAAATAGAGGTCGTGGCCTATGACGAGAGCGGCAAGGCCGTTGCCCGCAAGTCTGTCAGAACTGCCGGGAAGCCATATGCAGTCAGAGTAGAAAGAGCCAGCTCACTAGACCAGAACCTGGTTTACTATACGGTCACCGTGGTGGACAAGAAAGGCATAGAAGTTCCCGTAGCGACCAATGAAATCAAGGTCCAGGTGAGCGGAGATGCCAGGTTCAAGGCCATGGCCAACGGAGATCCGACCTGTCTGGAACTCTTCCATCTGCCGCATATGCATCTCTTCGCAGGCAAACTGAGTGTGATAGTCGAGAAGGACAGCGCTGACGCCGCCTTCGGCATGAAGTTAAGTTCCAAGGGACTTAAATCTGCGACTTACAGCAGCCTGGCAGAATAAGTCTAGATCGAAACCTCTTTGTAGCGACTGGATTCGCGGTAGCAGGAGAGGGACTCTTTGAAAACCACGTCGACTGGGATCAGCGTGGTTTTTGTGTTTTTACCCACTTTGTAGATGAAGTGCTCCACGAGATAGTGGATGGCATAGTAGCCAAGGTCCACCGGTCTTTGGCAGATGAGGCTGTGGATGGTGCCTTCTTCGAGACAGCGGCGGTTGTTGGAAGTGAAGTCGAAGCCGACTATGCGCACATCCTGCTTCCCAAGGGCTTTCAGTGCGTCTGCGACTATGTAACCGCTGGAATTCAGCACTGTCACCCAGTGTATCTCTGGATTTTTACTGAAGAATTCTTTTATTTCCGCACTGGCCAGATCCAAGTCTGTCATGCTGAACTGACTACGCTTAGGCTCTGTCTGTATGCCGTTTCTTTTGAGGAAGTCCAGCAGGCCCTGTTCACGCATGATACTGTTGTTCGCCCTCTTGCTGCCTCGGCGTCTGGTAGAGAGGATGGCTATCCCGCCGTCCTGAGCGTCGAGCAGCCTTCCCACCAGTTCTCCGCAGACATGCTGATCTGAGGCGAATACCGCCCATGGTTCGGTTCCCTTGATTGACGAGTCGACGAAGACATAGGGCAGTTCTTTCTCGTCCAGTCTCGAGCAGAGATCCTGGGTGAGATCCTCGAAGGTCGGACCGATTATCACCGCATCCAGGTTCTCGTCTTCCAGGATTGCCTGGAAAGCGTCGCGGCAGGATTCCGGGTCAAACTGGTCGTAGCAGTGATAGATGCAGCTGATGTTGATGTCTGCAAACTCCTGAAGTGCTTCATTAAATCCTTTGAAAACACTTTCCCAGTAGCCACCAGGGTAGGCAAAAGGGGACGTGATTGCAATAGAAACCGCCTTCCTGAACGAAACTGCCGAAGTGTGGATGTTGGGTTTGTAGCCCACTTCTTCGAGGGCTTTTTCCACTGCGATGCGTCTTTTCTCCGAAATGTTGCCCCGGTTGTGCAGAACCCTGTCCACAGTACCGGGGGAGACACCTGCCATTTTTGCGATTTCCTTGATGCTTGCCTGCTTTGCCATAAGCTGTTTTTGTACGGATGTTGGTAATTTTTGTACAAATTTCTAGAGATGTTCTATTGTATATCTCAAATATCTACCTAAATTTGCACATATTAAAATTGTGTACGTACACAAAATTACAATAATTATTTGAATAACGGAACAAAAATGCGCAATTTGTTCGAAATTTCGGGTAAGGTTGTAGTAGTCACAGGCGCTTATGGCGTATTGGCTTCAGCCATTTCCCGTTATCTTGCCGCACAAGGCTGCAAGATGGCACTCCTCGGTCGCGATCCGCAGAAAGGGGAGGCCCTGGCTTCTGAGATCCGTAGCAGCGGAGGAGAATCCATTTTCCTCAAGGCAGATGTGCTCGATGCACAGGCTCTGGAGGATTCCCTTAAACTTATTTTGGAAAAATATGGGAGAGTAGACGTGCTCCTGAATGCCGCAGGTGGCAATATCGGAGCTGCAAATGTGCAGCCGGAGCAATCTGTGCTGGATCTGGACATCGAGGCAATGAGGAAAGTCTGTGACCTGAACATCTTCGGCACGGTGCAGCCGACCAAGGTTTTCCTCAAGGCCATGATTGAGCAGAAGAGCGGCGTGATAGTGAACTTCTGTTCTATGTCGTCTTTCCGTCCGCTTACCAGGGTTGCTGGCTATGGAATTGCCAAGGCAGGCATCGCCAGCTGGACCGAGTGGCTGGCCGGTGAACTTGCGACCAAATATGGTGACGGCCTCCGTGTCAACGGCATTGCTCCCGGTTTCCTCATCGGAGATCAGAACCGTTCTCTGCTCATCAATTCGGACGGCAGCCTGACCGCCCGTTCCGAGAAGATCCTCGGACACACCCCGTTCGGACGCTTCCTCGAGGCTGACGAACTGCTCGGCTGCATCCATTATCTTATTTCCGACGCCTCAAAGGGTGTCACCGGAACCGTCTCCGTTGTAGACGGCGGCTTCAACAGTTTCTCTATATAATATGTATCTGATGAGACAATCCTGGCGCTGGTACGGCCCCAATGATCCGGTGTCACTTGACAATATACGCCAGGCTGGTGTGACCGATATAGTTTCAGCCCTTCACCACATTCCAAACGGTGAGGTCTGGACCGTGGAGGAGATACTCAAACGCAAGGCCGAGGTTGCTGCCAAAGGGATGGCGTGGACTGTTGTGGAGAGTATCCCGGTCCATGAACACATAAAGACCAGAGAAGGCCGCTACCTTGAGTATATTGAAAACTACAAGCAGAGCATTCGCAATCTTGCCCAGTGTGGTATCCATTGCATCACCTATAATTTCATGCCGGTACTCGATTGGACCAGGACCGATCTGGCCTACGGGATGCCGGACGGCAGCCGGGCCCTTCGTTTCGAAAGGGCGGCTTTTCTTGCTTTCGATCTCTTCATTCTTAAGCGCCCTGGTGCCGAGATAGAGTATTCAGCAGAGGAAATTGCAAAAGCCAAGGCACGCTATGAGGCTATGGATGAGGCTGAGATTTCACTCATCACCAGGAATATGATTGCCGGGTTGCCAGGCAGCGAGGAAAGTTTTACTCTGGAGCAGTTCCAGTCTGCACTTGACCGTTACAAGGGCGTGGACGCCGAGACTCTGCGCAGCAATCTTATTTTCTTCCTCCAGCAGGTATGTCCTGTGTGCGAAGAGGTTGGCTCCCGTATGGTCATACATCCAGACGATCCTCCATATCCTATTCTCGGTCTGCCAAGAATCCTCTCTACGGCGGAGGATTTCCGCAAACTGGTTGCTGCAGTGCCGTCTCCAGCCAATGGACTGAATCTATGCACCGGTTCTTTCGGTGTCCGTGCAGACAATGACCTTCCGGCAATGATGCGTGAGTTCGGCGACCGTGTGGATTTTGTCCATCTTCGTGCCACAAAGCGCGACGATGAGGGCAATTTCTACGAGGCGAACCTCCTTGAAGGCGATGTGGATGTCTATGAGATGATGAAGGCCGTGCTTGAGGTGGAGCAGAGGAGACAGTTCCGTATCTTCCTTCGCCCTGACCATGGACACCAGATGTGTGATGACCTTAACAGGAAATCCAACCCAGGTTACAGTTGCTACGGGCGTCTACGTTCTCTGGCTGAACTCAGGGGAGTGGAACATGCGATTGCAAGAGGCTTGTAAGAGATATTAAAACAATACACAATTATATGAACGACAACAATCTGATCCTAACGATCTGCAGGCGTATCGCTGTAACTATGGCGATGCTGCTTCTCTTCGTCGGCAATGCCGGGGCTCAGTCAATTACGGTCAAGGGCGTCGTATCAGACGACCTGGGACCGGTTCCGGGAGTGGGTGTCCAGATAAAGGGCAGCACATCCGGTACAATTACTGATCTCGACGGAGCCTTCACGATCACTGCTGGCGCGAAAGACGTACTTGTGTTCTCCAGTCTGGGATACACTACCCAGGAGGTGAGCGTGGATGGCAGGACGGTCATCAACGTGAACCTTTCAAACGATACCATCCTGTTGCAGGATGTGGTAGTCGTCGGTTACGGTGTCCAGAAGAAGGAGAGCGTGGTGGGTGCCATTTCCCAGGTAAAGGGTGATGCCCTCATCGAGTCAGGTACATCCAACATTACCAATGCGATTGCAGGTAAGCTTTCCGGCGTGATGACCATCCAGACCTCAGGTCAGCCAGGCGAGAATGATGCTGAGATCCTCATCCGTGGTGTCTCCAGTTTCAATGGAAACAGCCCTCTTGTGCTGGTCGACGGCGTAGAGCGTGATTTCGCGAGCGTGGACCCTAATGAGGTGGCCAACATTTCAGTCCTCAAGGACGCATCTGCAACTGCTGTCTTTGGTGCCAAAGGTGCAAACGGCGTAATCATCGTGACAACCAAGAACGGCAACGAGGGTAAACCGAAGATGGATCTTTCCTTCTCCGCGGGTCTCTCAAATCCGATCAATACTGCCAAGCACGTGGATTCCTACACCACCATGTCCCTGATGAACACGGCCATGATGAACGACCAGAAGTTCACTTCGCTGGTGTCACAGGCTGCACTCGAGCAGTATAGGAACCCGTCTTCCCAGCTTGCATCCCTGCAGTATCCTGACGTGGACTGGCTCAAGGAGATGACCAACACCTTTGCGCAGAACTACAATGCCAACTTCAACATTCACGGAGGTACCAAGTTCGTGAAGTACTTTGCTTCTGTCGGCTATATGAACGAGGGTTCCATATTCAAGAGCTTCAATGACGGCAAGGTGAATTCGAACTATAACTACAACCGTGTGAACCTGCGAACCAACCTCGACTTCAATGTGACCCGCTCCACTGTGGTTTCATTCAAGCTCGGCGGCAGCGTGGGCGTGAAGAACAAGCCTGTTTCCGTAGACGGTGACAGCGGAATGTGGAAGTATATCTTCGGTTCTTCAAGTGCGAAGTATCCTATGTATTATCCTTCATGGGTGCTTCAGGAGGTTCCCGACCTGGATTATCCGGATGCTCGCGGTGACCGTCTTCTCAGCGAGGCTGACCAGACTACCGGTAACCCGTACTACCAGATCATGCGAGGACGTTTCAATCAGTATACCGATTTGAAACTTTTCTCCGACATCATCCTCAAGCAGAAGCTAGACTTCATCACCAAGGGACTTTCTGTTCAGGCCAAGGTTTCCCTGAGTACCTATTATATGTATAATACGCTCAGTTCTACCTATGACCGTGGCAGCTGGTATCTCGATTTCAACAAGGTCGGAACCGGCATGAATCCGTGGAGCAGAACCGGGTCCGATGGCTTCTACTATGTGGAAAACCCTCTTTATACTACTGCCAACAATAGCCTGCAGGGCGGTTATTACCTTGACCTCTATTATGACCTGTCCCTCAACTATGACAGGACTTTCGGCAAGCACAATGTGACGGCTCTCTTCCTTTTCAACAGACAGGAGCAGGACAAGGGCACCGATTTCCCTTATTACAATGAGGCTCTGGTGGCACGTGCAACCTATGACTATGCTCACCGCTATCTCCTGGAGGTGAACATGGGTTATACCGGTTCTGAGCGTTTCTCTCCTGAGAACCGTTTCGGCTTCTTCCCTTCAGGTGCACTTGGCTGGGTTGTTTCGGAGGAACCGTTCTTCAAGGCACTCAAACCTTGGTGGAGCAAGTTCAAGATCCGTTACAGCGCAGGTCTTGTCGGCAGCGACTATGCGAAGAACCGCTGGCTCTACATCAGCGAGTATTCAAAAGATAGCAATGGCTACATCGTAGAGGACAAGAGCGCGAACCTCACAGTACAGTGGGAGGAAGCTCTCAAGCAGGATCTCGGAGTCGAACTCGGATTTTTTGATAACGACTTGACATTGAATGTGGATCTCTTCAACGAGTACCGCGACAAGATGCTCATTACCGTGGACAACAACACCCCTATCTGGGTGGGCAACTCTTCCAAGGAACTCAACAAGGGTGCTGTGAAGAAGCATGGTATCGAGGTGGAACTCGATTATAGCCGTCAGATCGGCAAGGATCTGCGCTTCAGCGTCGGCGGCAACTTCTCTTTCAATGAGAACCGCATTGTCTATGCGGACGACGCTCCGTATTCCCTCTCTCATCAGAAGACCGTCGGCACTGCCATAGGCGCACAGACCAGCGGTGCATATCTCATTGATGGCGAGTATCTTACTTCGATTGATGATATCCATTCAAACCTTCTTCCAGTGTCAGTGAGTGATGTGGTTGTGGGCGACTATAAGTTCCTCGATTATACCTCCGACGGCATGATTGACAAAGATGATCTCACCAGGATGGTCGGTTCTCTTTATCCTCCGATTGCCTATGCCCTCAAGGGCAGCCTCAGGTGGAAGGGCCTGGATGTGAATATCCTCTTCCAGGGGTATGCCGGCAAGTATGTGAACTTTGATCAGATGTACGAATGGGAGTTCTATAAGGGTAATTACAGAACCCACCTCTCATCAACAAATTACTGGTCGCCGGCCAATACAGCCGGAACCCATGCAGCAGTCCATTATTCAGCTTCATCATTCACGAATATGTCATGGAGCGGCTATAACGAGAGCGCAACCACCGGAGGTTACAATGCAAAGATGATGGGACACTCCTGGAGAAGGGCCGACTATCTCCGTCTGAAGGAACTTAGCGCAGGCTACACCTGGAACACCGCCAAGGTAAAGAATATGCTGGGCGTCCAGGGCATCAAGCTCTACATCCAGGGCAACAACCTGCTTACCTTCTCCGATCTGCTCGAGGGTGATCCTGAGCAGAAATACCTCGTCTGGGGTGAGTATCCTCAGATGCGAACTGTTAAACTTGGTCTTCAGCTGCACTTCTAAGATTATGGGTATGAAACAGATATACAGACTTATCCTGATCGGCATGATGGCCATATGCGGCGTTTCGTGCCATTACCTCGACAGAGCTCCGGATGCGGGCCTGAACGAGCAGGAGGTATTCTCCAAGTATGCTAATTTCAAGCAGTATTTCTATTCGGTATATAACGGCTCCGGCTTCAATATCAGGTGCCACTATCCTCTCGTGTTCCACGGAAACAACCAGAAGTTCACTCTCGAGGGTCTCACCGATATGTGCGATATGTCACGTATCCAGCGCTGCCAGCCTGTGAAACAGGGCGATGGCGCTCAGTCTACCTGGGCTGTGGGATACAATACCGGTGATGCAAATGCGCCAAACGTGGCCAAGGTTCCAAATACCATGAAGTCGATCCGTGTCTGCAACATCGCGCTGCAGAAGATCGACATGCTTCAGGATGCATCAGAATCCGAAAAGAACGATCTGGTTGCCCAGGCTTACTTCGTCAGGGCTTACTGCCACCTCGAACTTTTCCGTCTCTATGGTTCCTTCCCTTATCTCGACAGGGCTCTCGGTCCTGACGACGAGTGGGATCTCCCTGCAGAGTCTCCTGTGGATTTCCTCACCAAGTGTGCCGAGGATTTTGAGACTGCCTATGAGTATTACGTTAAGGCTGGAAAGGTCCGCAGAGATCCTGCAAGCGGTGCGGGCAACCTGGCTGATCCTGACCAGGACAAGCCGAACGGTGTGACCGCGCTCGCCATGAAGGGCCGTGCACTTCTCTATGCCGCCAGCCCTCTTAACAATGAGAGTGGTGACAAGTCTCTCTGGGAAGAGGCTGCCAAGGCCAATGCCCGTGCCCTCGATGTGGCACTGACGAACGGTTACAAGCTCCTTGACTTTGCCCAGTACACCAACAACTTCTACGGTTCAAAGTGTACCAACGAGCAGCTCTGGGGCTACAGCACAGGCAGTACGACCAATTACAAGTCGCCTTATGTGCAGGCCTTTATCGGCTATCCGTTTACTGCCGATGCATACAGCTCCGCGCAGTGTCCTACCCAGAATTTCGTGGACCGCTTCGAGACCGAAGGTGGATATGCGCTCAATACCGAAGCTGATCGCGCCGAGGCTGTTGCTGCCGGCCAGTACAATGAGCAGGACCCATTCGGCCAGGCTTCAGGAGCCGTGAAGAGGGATCCCCGCTTCTACAAGGTCATCATTTTCAATGGCCGCGACATACAGGGCTATGGAGCCGCATCTCTCTACGTGGACGAGAGCGGTAACCTTCCTTCCGGGTCACTTCTTGCAAAGAAGTCCGGTAGTACGGATGGTGTTTCAGAGACTTTCTATTACGAGAACAAACGTACCGGTAACCTTTCCAACAAGGGTAACCAGAATCTCATACTCAGCGACCCTATCATCCGCCTCGCTGAGGTTTACCTCAACTACGCAGAGGCCGCTAATGAAGCTTATGGCCCTCAGGGCAAGGCTCCGGAGGCTACTCTGACTGCAGTTGAAGCTGTGAATGCTGTCAGGTCCAGGGCCGGTATGCCTGCCGTCCGCGACGTCTACACCGCTTCTGCGGATTTATTCCGTGACCGCGTAAAGAATGAAAGGGCAGTGGAACTCTGTTTCGAGGGCTATCACTGGTACTGCGACATCCGCAGATGGAAGGACGCTCCTCAGGTAGGACGTTCTACTCTCTACGGCCTTCGTGTCACCAAACTCTCCGCTGGTGCTTCGGCAGAGTATCCTACCGGTTACAGATACGAGAGGTTTGCCCTGCCGTCTAACAGACAGATTGCGTGGAAGAACGATGGAATGTACTACTTCCAGTTCCAGAACAGCGACCTTCTCAAAATGAAGAATTATTCAGTACAGATTCCTTGGTAATATGAAAGCGATACTCAGAACAATTGCGATGAGCCTCGCGCTCATCATTACCGCCACTACGGCTGGCTTTGCCCAGAAGAACATGACTTCTCTGGAGGTGAGTCTGACCGTGGTCAATGACAAAGGGGAGTCAATCCCGTTTGCAGAAGTTACGGTAGGTGAGGGTGTATCACATCTCCGTGCGGACGCAAATGGCATGATTGCCTTCACCTGCTCCTCAAGGGACCTCATCACCGTATCCAAGGACGGATTCACAACTGCTACCGTTCCGTCTGTGGTACTTGTGGATTCCGACACCGTCGTACTCGTTCCGGATGTCCTCTTTGCCGGTGAATCCGACAATGTGTATCTCCCATATTCTGTGACCAAGAGGCGTTTCGGGCTTGGTTCCACCATCACCATCAAGGGTGAAGATCTGGCCCGCTATTCTTCTTCCGACATCAGGAATGCCCTTACCGCAGTCCTCCCTGGAGTTGACGTCGTGGAACATTTCGGTCAGGTTGGCATGTCTCCGCTCGAGCACACCGGACAGTATGGAGCTGCAACTGCGGTTTCCGTGACTTCACGAGGCCGTCAGATGATGTATATGGTGGACGATGTCCCTGTAAACATTGACGAGACTCCACTTTCTCCTGAGCAGATCGAGTCAGTTACCATCGTCCGTGATGTGCTGGACAAGACACTTTACGGCCCGACTGCTGCAGAAGGCATAGTATATATACGTACCAAGAGGGGAGCCTACAACGAACGCTATCTCGACGTTTCATACGAGGGCGGCGTGAACGTGACCGACAGGATGCCTCAGTTCGTCAATGCCAAGACATATGCCCGTCTGAACAATGTTGCGCGTGCAAACAGCGGTCTCAATCCTATCTATACGGCTGAGGATGTGCTGGCCTACTCCAACAATGACCCGGACGACAAACTGCATCCGTCCGTTGACTTTGCGCAGATGATGCTCAAGAACGTGATGTATTACAACCGTGCAAGCGTTTCTTCTGCAGGCGGCAACGATCTCGTCCGCTATCAGGTTTTCCTCGGTTACAACGGCCAGGACGACATCTACCGCATCGGTCCAAAGGCAGATTACAACAATATCAATCTCAACGGCAAGATAGATCTCAAGCTCAGCCGTTTCATCAAGGTCGATTTCGGGGTGCTGTCTTCACTGGGCATACGCCGTTCTGCGAACTATGGCTACAGTGCCAACTACAGCAGCGAGGACGCCTCGTCCAACACCACCCTCGGTATTGCCGAATTCCCAGAGGTAATCGGACATATCACGACCATCCCTCAGCTGGCCTTCCCGATCTATGCGGATAACTCTCCGGAACTGGAGTTCCCTCTCTACGCAGTATCCTCACAGTATACGCAGAATCCTATTGCAAACATACTTGAGAACGGCTCATACAGCGAGACTATGCGCAAGGCTCTCTTCAATGTGGGCATCGATGTGGACTTCTCATTCCTTACCCCTGGCCTCAGGTCATATACATACGGGGCCTACGATGCTACAAACCTCGTGCGTCTCGGAACTGCTGAAGATTATGCGGCCTACATCATCACTACAGCTACGGACATTGAGGGAAACAAGCTCATCGTCCCTCAGCAGAGCGGCAGCCACAAGGTGGCATCCATGTCTCAGAAAACCAAGCTTCTGGATTACTTCTCAAGCCGTTTCTACCTAGTTGAGAAACTTTCCTACGACAGGACATTCGGCGATCATGATATCAGCCTGGGTGCAGACTATATGATCACCAAGCGTTCCCAGAAGTTCATCACCGAGCATAGACGCGAGATGAATTTCGGTTTCAACGCTGCTTATGCATACAAGGGCAGATATCTCGCCCAGCTTGCGCTTAACGGCCATGGAACCTATTCACTCCTCAATGCCTGGTCCTGCTCTCCGTCCTTCGGACTCGGCTGGATCATCAGCGAAGAGGATTTCCTCAAAGGTGCCAGCAACCTCGATTTCCTCAAGATCAGGGCTCAGGCAGGTATGCTCCACTATGATTCCCTGACATCAGCAAACCGCGATGTGGATAATTACAGCTGGAATAACAGCGGCCAGAAGTTCGGTCCTCACACATCCAATCAGTGGTTCGGTTCTGACCAGGGCTCATCAGTAAATAGGACCTATGCTTCCATGCTCGGTAACCCTAACCTCCGCCTCGAGCGCCGTTGGGAGACTACCGTGGGTGCAGACCTGAGTGCATTCGGCCGTCGCCTGGATCTCTCTGCCAGCTACTGGTACTGTTTCTTTGATGGCCAGCTTTCGGCTCTGTCGAATGTACTTCCTCTGGTTCCAGGTACCTCTACAGGTTCCCTCTATATGAATTACAACTGCAATCAGCGTCAGGGATTCGACATTAATTTCAGTTGGAAGGACAAGGCAGGTGATTTCAGCTATGGAGTTTCCGGATGGGCTTCGACCCTCTTCTCCAAGGTTATCAGGATTGATGAACTCAATTACTCGGAGCCATACCGTACTAAGGTCGGCAAGAGCACCACAGCCATCTGGGGACTCAGATATCAGGGACAGTTTGAGACTGCAGAGGAGGCAAATGCCTCTGGCCAGCTTTTCGACGAATCCCTATCAGCAGGTGACTTCAAGTATATGGATATGAATGGTGACGGCGTCGTTGACGACAGCGATGCCTGCGTGATCGGTGACACAACCCCGAAGCTTACATTCGGTCTGAACCTTAACTTCGCTTTCAAGGGCTTCGACTTTGCAGTTTCTGCTACCGGACGTGCTTTTTACGATGCACAGCTCACCAATGCATATTACTGGAATGGCTGGGGTGATTCGAATTATTCACTCTATACCCTCCAGCATGTATCTGATCCGACAGCAGCCCGCCTGACCTACAATAAGGTCAACAACAACTACAAGCTGTCTGACCGCTGGCTCGTGGATGGATCCTTCTTCAAGATTCAGAGTGTCGAACTCGGCTACTCGCTTCCTGTTGCAAAGATGCATATGGGCGTGGTACGCGGCGCCAGAGTGTTCGTCCGCGGCAACAACCTGCTGACCCTTTCCAAGATCAAGGATCTCGATCCAGAGGCTTTAAGCTCCGGACTTACCAACTACCCTCTGATGAAGACATTCGTGGGAGGCCTCAAGATCACCTTCTAAAGAGAGACGACAATGAAGAAGAAATTCAATATTCTGATATGTGCGGCAGTACTCGCAGCCATTCCTTCATGCAAAGGCTTCCTCGATCCGTATCCAAGTGCGATCAGGGATGAGGCTTATATCTTGACCAGCCCTACAGCAATGCAGGGACTGCTCGGTGAGTGCTACGAATGGATATCTACAAATTACAACAACAACGAGGGTGCCTACATGGACTGTCTGACCGACAATGCAGTCCGGACCAGCCGTACCGATGTCTATTCGCGTCTGGCTGTGGGTGTGACCTCTCCTACCAACGATCCATTCCAGACCTACTGGACCAGGGATTACGAAGGTATCTACAACACCAACCTCTTCCTCAAGGACGGCAACGGCAGGAATCTCCGTTATATGCTGGATGCCCGCCGCGACTCCCTCCTTGTAAACCTGCTTTGGGGTGAAGCCTATGGCCTCCGTGCATGGTTCGAGTGGGACCTCCTCCAGAAATTCGGCGGCGTAGGCACCGATGGGGAACTCCTCGGATTCCCTATAGTGACCGAGCCTGTCAAGATCTGGAAGATGGATGTGGATGAGATCCGCAACATCGAGCTCAAGAGGGCCTCTTACGATGACTGCGTCAAGCAGATTCTCGCAGACTGCGATTCCGCCTATAAGTATCTTCCTGTTGCTCACAGGAATTTCCTGGTGTCGAATACCGACGACCTTACCGTACTTGGTGCACGCAACTGGGGAAGAATAGACGGCATCTCTACCGTTGCCATCAAGGCTCTTGTCTGCCAGACCTGGGCAAGCCCGCGCTTCAATCCTTCCAATGATATTGCACGTTGGGAGATGGCTGCGAAGTTTGCCAAGGAGGTCATCGACTTCAAGTCCGAGGTGGACGGCAAGGTTGCAGGCGGATTCTCCAGGACTGCCGCTGTCAATTTCTTTGACCCGAACAGTCCGGAAATCGTCTTCGGCTCCCGTTACAACTCCAGCTCGGATACCATGGAGAAGATGTTCTACCCTGGTGGCATGCAGGGAAATGGTACAATGGGCGCAACCCAGGACCTCGTGGATGCTTTCGGAATGGCCGATGGGTATCCGCTCGGAGCATCCCCTGCGGTTTCCTATGATAAGCAGAATCCATACGAAAACCGTGATCCCCGCTTCTACAGCAACATCATGTATAATGGTCTGACTATCACTACCGGTTCTTCCAACAAGGCGTATACTTTCGAATGCTGGAACGGAGGCAAGGATGTTGCCGAGGCTTCCTCAAGCAATGTCAGGACAAATTATTACATAAAGAAGTTTGTCTACAAAGGCTTGAACTGGTCTGAAAGCAATGTCAGCAAGATGCCTCACAGCAAGTTCCTCATCCGCTGGACACACATGGTACTCGCCTTTGCCGAAGCTGCCAACCACATCGCCGGTCCTACCGGAAAGGTGGATGGACTCAGCGCAAAGGAGGCCATCTCATGGCTGCGCAGCAGGAATACCTATGACGGAACCCCAGGAATCCAGGATGACAAGTATCTTGAGCAGATAGCCATCATGGGTGAGAAGGAGTTCGATCTCTTCCTTCGCAATGAGAGGAGGATTGAAACCTGCTTTGAAGGCAGCTGGTTCTTCGACCTGCGCCGCTGGAGCACCTCTCTCGGTGCCCTGAACAAGGTCATCTACCGCCCTACCATCACCAAGAAGGGCACGGATTTCTCTTATGACTATTGGACTGAGGTAGAAGAGAGACATTTCACATCGGCATTCCTCCCGATTCCTTACAAGGAAGTCATGAACATCAAGGGTCTTGTACAGAATGAAGGCTGGGACAGCTGGCAGTAAATATGAAGAATATGAGAAAGATATATACGATTATCGTTGCAGCCCTCAGCGTGGCTGCATGCTATCCGGATTATGTCGGTGACTACGAGGTCGTGGCTGGCGGCTTTGCCAATCAGCTGGACGTGCGTAGCGTTGTGGTTGGGGAGAAGATGGAATTCTCTACAGGCGTTGCCCTTGGTGGTGTCATAGAGAACGACAAGGACCGTAAGGTCACGTTCGCAACGGACTACTCGCTTGTAAGCGCTTCTCTGCTGGATCAGATGAAGGTTCACACCTTTACCTATATCCAGACTCTTGCAAAGCAGATGACCTCAGTCAAGGCCATGCCTGCCTCGATGTACGAACTCGTCACTGACGGAAAGCCTGGTCAGGCTGTCATCCGCAAGGGAAGCCACCTTGGAAAGATTACCGTAAAGATCGACCAGGAAGCCTTCCTCGCTGATGAAAGCAACCTTCTCCCTAACTATATCCTTCCGCTCCGACTCACCAAGGCAAGCGGCTGCGGGCTTATCAAGGGCAAGGAAACTACGTGCATCGGCGTACGCTATGAAAGCCAGCTTTTCGGAAACTGGTGGCACGGCGGTGTGACTACCGTTGAGGATGCTTCGGGCAATGTGATTGAAACTATCGAGTACCCTCTCGAGGTCCCTCAGGCCGACAGCAAGGTCTGGACTCTTACCACAGTGGCTCCATACAGTCTGACAGCGAATGCAGTCGGTGGAGAGCTTAATGGAAGCAAGGCCCAGATGAAGCTTACGCTCAATGAGGACGGTACCATCACAATCGAGTCCGTTGCCGGTGCAAGCTATGTTGTGGAGCCCGATGGCGAGTCTGTCTTCAATAAGGCAAAACTTCTTCAGGATCGTGAGATTGTCCTGAAATATAAGTATATTAAGGACGGCAAAACCTACCGTGTAAGCGATGTCCTCAAATTCCGCAACCGTGTACGCGACGGCGTGAACGAATGGCAGGACGAGAACCAGAATAACTATTAAGGATTATGAAGATGATCAATACGATATCAATTGTACTGTCGCTCATGCTCTCTGCCTGCACGAGTGCGATCGACTATGACAAATATCCTATCAAGGATGTTTTCCCTAACGAGAAGGAAGGTGGCAGCGATAACCCTGATTCAGAGGTGGCTGAGCCACACAAGGTGGACTGCCGCAAGAACGCATCCTCTGCATGGAATACCTACACCGCGTATACCGTGGACCGTATCAAGGGTTTCAAACCTGCTCCGGATCCTGAAGTTGATCAGTATGGCGGCTGGAAGATCCAGGCTGAGCCGGGTACAGGCTTTTTCCGTGTGAAGAAGATCAATGGACGCTGGTGGATGATCGATCCGGAAGGAAACCTCTTCCTCAGCAAGGCTATCGCCGTGTTCTCTCCGGGCGGATCAGACCGCCAGAAGGCAGCTCTCACAGAGAAGTTCGGTACAAATGCCAAGTGGGCGGATTCCGAGAGCCAGTACATACGCGACAACGGTTTCAACTCCCTCGGTGCTTGGTCTTCTACCTATATCAATAACCGCAACAATGTAAGCCAGAAGATGCCTTACACTGTCATCGTCAGCCCGATGGGCAGCTACAACGGTGCTCTGAAGGCTTCCGGAAAGGAAGCTGAGGCATATTCCAAGGCTGGATGGGAAGGCTATCCTTATGACTTTGCCTTCGTGTTCGACGAGGCTTTCGATGCTCAGGTTGAGAAGTCTCTCGCTACCATAACCCAGTATGCCAACGACCCATATCTCATCGGCTACTTCATCGACAACGAGATTCCTTGGAAGGATTATGCACTTGAGAGATGTCTTACCAAGTGGCCTTCAACCCATATCAATCATCAGAAGGCTCAGGAATGGCTTGATGCACGCAAGGGCAAGGCTGGAGCCTCCATCATGGAAGCTACTGCAGCCGACAAGAAGGCATTTATCGCATATTGCCTCGAGACTTACCTCGAGAAGGTCACCAAGGTGATGAAGAAGTATGACTCCAATCATCTTTTCCTTGGCTGCCGTTTCAATCAGTGGAACTATGAACTCGTGAACGAGGAGATCTTCAAGGTGGCAGGAAAGTATATGGATATCATCTCCATCAACCACTATCAGAAGTGGGAACCGGATCCTGTAGCGATGAAAAACTGGGAGAACTGGTCTGGAAAGCCTTTCTTCGTAACAGAGTTCTACACCAAGGGTGAGGATTCCGGTCTGGGCAATACCACCGGTGCCGGCTGGCATGTGAAGACCCAGGCAGACAGGGGACTGTTCTATCAGAACTTTGTCAATGGTCTCATCAAGAGTGGAGTCTGCGTGGGCTGGCACTGGTTCACTTACATGGACAACGACCCGACCAACAAGGGCACCGATTCATCAAACGTCGACTCCAACAAGGGTATAGTAACCTGGGATTTCCAGAGATACAACCCTCTCATCGACAATATGAAGGCAATCAACGAGTGCACCTATAACCTTGCTAAATTCTATGACAGGTAATATGAAGAAATCAATTTATATCCTGCTTGCCATGCTGGCAGTGGCATGTACCCAGCCTGCCCAGCCTGTCCAGTACGAGATTCCGGAGGTTAGATTTCCGATGGAGAATACCGTAGTGGATGCTGTTGTAGGCGAGCCTGTCACCTTCGAGGCCGAAGTCGTGAGCGGTGACAAGGTGAGCTGCGGCTGGTATGTCGACGAGACTCTCGAGGCATCTTCGCAGACTTTCACCTACACCTTTGCCAAGCCAGGTTCCTTCGAGGTCCGCTTCGTGGCCCAGAACGGTGCCGGAAAGGTTGAGAAGAGCTACACGGCTATCGTTGCCGACAAGTTTTCCGTGATGCTTTCCATCGGGGATTCACTCGAGGTGAACCGTCTTCAGCTCAACAGTGTCAATGTGGCCGCTATCGTCGAGTCCGGAGCTGATATAGATCACGCGTGGATAGTGGATGGCGACACAGTCTGCAGGGAGTCATATCTCGGAATGCAGCTGAAGGAAGCACGCAAGTATGCGGTCAGCTACCATGGCGAGAACGCGATCGGCTCTCTGGACAGGAGTTTCACGGTGAATGTACTGGAACGTCCTCTCGAGATGAGCTTCTCAGTCTACGATCAGGCTATATCTCTCAAGAAGAACCAGCCTATCAGCATCACAGCGACCGCTATCTACGGCGGCACCGGATTGAAGCACAGCTGGACTGTGGACGGAACAGAGGTATCTACCGATGCTACCGTCACCTGGAGTTCTCCTTCAACCGGTCTATTCATGCTGAAGTATACAGGTGTAAACGCGAAGGGTGAGACAGCCTCCCGCAGCTGGGCAATCAGCGTTGTTTCTGTCGGTTACATACTCGATGACTTCGAGGGAATCACAGCTCTCCAGCCATGGTGGACGCTGAATCAGAACACCCCGGGTATCACTCTCGCGGACAATCCGGACAAGAGCGGTATCAATACGTCCGCCAAGTGTATGATGGACAACGTCGCAGGTACTGGCGGTACTTCCGGCTATTTCGATCTCAAGGGCAGCGTGCTCAAGGAGAAGAACATAGACATTACCAAGTACAACGGAATACGTCTCAAGGTTCACCTTGGACGCAATGCCTACTATCCTAGAATCCAGGTGGGAGGCACCAAGTACGCTCCTGTGAATCCTCCGAAGTTCAACAATACCTGGGAAGAACTTGAGTTCTCGTTCCCGAACAACTTCACTGAGGGGGCAACAATCACTTTCCGTCCTTTGCTCAAGCAGGATGGCAATAATATTGCATCCGGAGCGGTGACCGACACCAATACCAGGACCGTATATCTCGACGATATCGAATTCATTAACTAATATATATTCATGAAAAGATTATTTGGAACAGCGGCATTGATGCTTGGCCTCCTGGCCGTGTCTTGCAAGCCGGAGGAAATCGTTCCCGAGCTTGTAGCGCCTGTCGCTTCATTTACGCTGAACGGCGCAGAAGCGGATGACGTGTGCAATATAGCCGTGGACTCAACCCTGACCTTCGAAGCGGAGGTAGCCAATACCGATGTCTTCACATGTGAATGGAAACTCGATGATGTGAAGATGGCTTCAACAGAAGTTTTTACCTACACTTTCACTGAACCGGGTTGCTTTGCAGTTGCCTTCATGGCTGAGAACGAGAAGGGAACCGCAGAGAAAATTTTCACTGTGAACGTGGCTGGCGCACCTCTCGAGGTAAGCTATAGTGTTGAGGAAGAGGCAATCGAGGTCAAGATAAACGAGAAGGTTGAGATTGCTGTCAATGTACTCAGCGGAGACAAGGAGACCGTACATAACTGGAAGGTCGATGGCGTTGACGCAAGCAGCGAGGCTTCTGTAAGCACGACCTTTGCCGAGCCAGGCCAGTACATCATCAACTACTTCGGTATCAACCGCGATCAGATGACGGCAAGCAAGCAGTGGACAGTGACTGTGAAGGATCTCGACATGGTTGTCGAGTATTCACCAAAGGAGACTGAACTGGAGACTGTTACCGGTACCGAACTCAGTTTCAAGGCCAATGTAACGGCAGGCGTGTTCGGTCTTACCCATAGCTGGACTGTCAACGATGCGGCTGTAGGTACTGAGGCTGAACTGAAGTATACCTTTGCTGCGGCAGGTGAATATACGGTTACCAATGTCGCAGCCAATGCACAGGGCGACAGCCGCACCCACAGATGGAAGATAAAGGTCAGCGATCCTGTATTCCCGGATCCGGAACCGGAAGATGGAGTGTTCATCTACGACGATTTCGAATCTTCGGATCTTGGCGTATCTTCTTACTATATCGGTAATGAAGTGGGCGGAAAGAACGTAATGTCTGTTGTGACCAACCCATACAGGACTGCCACCAACCCAAGTGCCAAGGTGCTCCTGGACGAGGCATCGCTCATCACCTGGGCAAGCTCCGGCTACTTCAAGTTCAAGATCAATACCTTCCCTGATGGCAAGGAGTTCGCTGCGGCAGACAGGGCCAAGTACGACAAGGTGCGTTTCAAGGTTTACCTCGGCAGCACCGGCTTCACTCCTATACTCCAGGAGGATGCAAAGGGAACCAGAAGCCTTCCGTCCATGATCAATGGCGTTGCCTTCGATCCTGCAAACCCTTCTGTCACAGAGTGGAACAGCGCAATCAAGACCAATGACTGGAATGTGCTCGTGTACGACCTCAAGAGTCCTAAGTACTCGTCAGAGGTAAGCAATGCGGCCCAGACCGAACAGGTGCAGCTGCGCGTCAGCGTCAATCTTTCCAATGCAACCCAGACTGGTGCAGATGTCTATATCGACGAGATAGCCTTTGTCGAGGCTGCTGCAACAGAACCGGATCCCGGTACCGATCCTGATCCGGTAGATCCAACCCCTGGATCTGGTGGATTGTTCGATGATTTCGAGTCTTCTGCTCTCGGTGTGAATCCATATTACAAGGGCAATAATGTCGGCGGAGTCAGCGTGCTCCAGGTTGTAGAGAATCCATACAAGACGTCTGCCAACAGCAGTTCAAAGGTACTTGTGGACAAGGGCTCGATGATGACCAACAGCAGTTCCGGCTACTTCACATTCAAGATCAATACATATCCTGACGGACGAGAATTCCCTGCGTCCGAGAGGTCATCCTACACCAAGTTCCGCGTCAAGGTTTATGTCGGCAGCACCGGTTTCACTCCTCTTCTCCAGGAAGACAACAAGAGCACCAGGAGTACTCCATGCGAAATCAACGGCGTAACCTTCAATACTGCAAGCCCAAGCCTCGATGCCTGGAACGCAGCTATCAAGACCAATGACTGGAATACCTTTGTCTATGATATTACAGGTCCTAAGTATTCAACTGAGGTCAACAACTTCGCTCAGACCGACCAGCTGCAGTTCCGTGTCTTTGTCGACTTCAACAATACCGGACACATGGGCCAGGATGTATTCTTCGATGATTTCGAGTTCTTCGGTGAGGAAACCGGCGGAACCGAGCCTGATCCAGGTCCGGGACCGGGAACCGATCCGGATCCGCAGCCAGGTACTGACGGACTTTCCTTCGACAACTTCGAGGCAGATGCAGTCGGCGTGAAGGCGTATTACAAGGGTAACAATGTCGGTGGCGTGAGTGTGCTTCAGGTTGTGGAGAATCCTTACAAGACTTCTGTGAACAACAGTTCCAAGGTGCTTGTGGACAAGGGCTCGATGATGACCAACAGCAGTTCCGGCTACTTTACCTTCAAGATCAACACCTATCCTGACGGTACGGCAATTTCCGGGGAGACCAGGGCCGCTTACACCAAGTTGCGTGTAAAGGTTTATGTGGGTGATACAGGATTCACGCCTCTTCTCCAGGAAGACAAGAAGAGTACGAGGAGTACCCCTTGTGAAATCAATGGCGTGTCCTTCGATACTGCAAACCCTAGCCTGACTGCATGGAATGCTGCTGTCAAGACCAACGACTGGAACATCTTCGTTTACGACTTGAGTGGTCCGAAATATTCGACCGAGGTGAATAATCTCAGCCAGACAGATCAGCTGCAGTTCCGTGTCTTTGTGGACTTCAACAACACAGGTCATATGGGCCAGGATGTATTCTTTGATGACTTTGAGTTCATTCAGTAATTTATGAAAAGACTTTTTTCAATATGTGTCGTGATAGCATCAGCGCTTTGCGTTGATGCTTTCGCGCAAGATGCAACCACTGTTTCCGGACAGCAGATGACCGATGTCAGGGAGGCGATAGTCAGCAATATCAACTATGGACTTGCTCCTCAGATCATGAATATCTCCGGACGTCAGACTGCGAGTCTTGACGGGCAGTGGAAAGCGATAATAGACCAGTATGAGAATGGTTACTACAATTATCGTCTGAAGCCTCAGCCGGATAATTCCTCCTTCTTCGCAAACAAGGCGTACAAGGATGACAAGACCAAACTGATCGAGTACGATTTCGACACTGACGGCAATCTTTATGTGCCTGGCGACTGGAATACCCAGAACGACCGTCTATATTACTATGAGGGCACCATCTGGTACCGTCAGAAGTTCAATGTGGAACCGCAGGCAGGAAAGAGGTATTTCCTCTATTTCGGTGCTGCCAACTACGAGACTATCATTGGTGTCAATGGTCATGCTGTGGCAAAGCACACCGGTGGATACACTCCTTTTAACATTGAGGTTACCGACATGATTCATGCCGGTGAGAACTTCGTGATTGTGAAGGTGGACAACAAGCGTAAGCCAGAGGGCGTACCGACCGTGAATTCCGACTGGTGGAATTATGGTGGCATCACCCGCAGCGTGTGCCTTGTCGAGACTCCTGCTGCTTTCGTCCGCGAGTACAGCCTCCAGCTCCGCAAGGGCACGGACAATGTAATCGATGGATGGGTGAGGATGGATGGCGCGTCTGCCGGTGAGAAAGTCAAGGTCGAGGTCCCGGAGGTTGCTCTTTCTGCAGAGGTGACTGTCGATGCAGACGGCTATGCCGGGTTCTCCATGATTTTGAAAAAGTCAAAGAAAAAACCTGGACTTGTTCTCTGGTGCCCTGAGAATCCTAAACTCTATGATGTGAACGTTTCCACTTCTGCTGAGACAATTGCGGATCGCATCGGATTCCGAACCATCGAGGCACGTGGCAATGAGCTCTTCCTCAATGGCAAGAAAATCTTCTGCAGGGGAGTGTCCGTCCATGAGGAGCAGGCGTTCGGCGCGAACGGCAGGGCATACAGCGAAGAGCACGCACGCGTGCTTCTGGGCTGGGCGAAGGAGATGAATTGCAACTTTGTGCGACTTGCACACTATCCTCACAATGAGGCTATGGTACGCGTTGCCGAGGAGATGGGCATCATGGTCTGGGACGAGATCCCTGTCTATTGGACCATCCACTGGGACAATCCTCAGACCTATGAGAATGCTCAGGCTCAGCTTGTGGATATGATTACCAGAGACCGCAACCGTGCAAATGTGATCATATGGTCTGTCGCAAATGAGACTCCGCGCTCACCAGAACGTCTGGCATTCCTGTCAAAGCTTATAGACAAGGCTCATGAAATGGATGCGACACGTCTTGTTTCTGCGGCGATGGAGAAGGAGTACCTCGACAAGGCGCGCACCCATGCCACCGTGAATGACGAACTGGCTGAGAAGGCAGATCTGATGAGTTTCAACCAGTATGTAGGCTGGTATGACGGAAGCACCGAGAAATGTGCCCGTGTCAACTGGACCTTCGAGATCCAGAAGCCTGTGTTTATATCCGAGTGGGGCGGCGGTGCATTGTATGGTCTGCATGGAGACAAGACCGAGAGATTCACCGAGGAGTACCAGGAGTATCTCTATCAGGAGAACGTAAAGATGCTGGAGCGCATTCCAGGCCTCAGCGGATCTACCCCTTGGATCCTCAAGGATTTCCGGTCGCCTCGCCGCCAGCTCAAGAATATCCAGGATGACTACAACCGCAAGGGACTCGTTTCCGAGAGGGGAGAGCGCAAGAAGGCATTTTATGTCCTTCAGGAATGGTACGGAAAACTATCACATAATTTTTAATAATGAAAAGTGTATTATTGTACGAGGCACCGGTAACCAGGGTGCTTGAAACGGAGGTGCTGGTTCCGTTAGCAACAAGCGGAACTCATGAAGGATTTATAATTGACGACGACGATGAAGAAGGCCTTATTT